>QNES01000025.1 GCA_003645255.1 Gammaproteobacteria bacterium | reverse complement strand
GGCTGAAGCAATGTTGCCTAAATCCTATCATTTGCTCAATTTAGGCACGCACACTCCCGTCAAAAAACATTTCAATAGATGGATTTTAACAGGTGTCATTATAGCCACCATATTAAATGTGGGGTATTTTTTTTATGCTCAACACATAATGGCACAATTACAGGCACAGCACTCACAGAAAATACAAAGAATACAAGATGAAACAGCGGCTGAAACGGCACGTTTAACACATTTAAAATTGGAACAAACTGCCCTAGTGCAAGCTATTGAAAAATCCCAGTCGCAACTTGAAGATATATCAAAAAACAAAGGAATAGAAGAAGAACGCTTAAATGAATTAAAACAACAGATAGCCACTCAAATGTTGCGCTTGAGTCAACTTCAAACCGCTATACAAGAAGCAGGTGCTAAAATTCCTGGCAATATTATCCGTGATAGCTTACAAGATGGTCGTTTAGGACCAGAAATGGTGGTGATACCAGCGGGTCGATTTCAGATGGGCGATATTCAAAATAAGGGATATAAAGATGAGCAACCGGTGCATTGGTTCTCGCTCAATCATTTTGCTATGGGACGCTATGAAATAACATTTGAAGAATATGACCGCTTTGCCGAAGCGACGGGATGGGAAAAACCGAATGATGAAGGGTGGGGACGTTCACTACGACCGGTCATTAATATTTCCTGGCAAGACGCAACGGCTTATGCTACCTGGTTGAGTGAACAAACAGGGCAACAATATCGTTTACCCACCGAAACGGAATGGGAATATGCAGCACGAGCAGAAACAAACAGTCAATATTGGTGGGGCAATGAAATAGGTTCTAATCAAAGTGTCTGTGATGGATGTAACAGTCAATGGGATAATAAACAAACAGCACCAGTGGGTTCTTTTACTGCCAATGCCTTTGGACTCTATGATACAGCCGGAAATGTTTGGGAGTGGACTTGTTCAGAATATGAAAGTCAATATACTGGCAAAGAACAACAATGTATCAGTCATGAAAATAGTCAAAATTATCGTACCATCCGTGGCGGTTCTTGGTATGACAAACCAGGGAATGTGCGTAGCGCAAACCGCAATTGGATGAAAGCTGATGTTCGTTTTTATGGATTTGGTTTTCGCCTGGTTAGAATGTAAGGAACGTGTACAAAATAATTTATAAAACTCGCTACAAAAACCTGACAGATTTGAAACTTGAAAATAGTTCAAAAATTATTATTAAGGGACATATCTAATAACTGTTCAATAAGGCAAAGCTATATCTCTCAACGCTATCTTGGCAGAAATGCAGCAAATTTTTTTCTAAAATGTTTGAATACTTTTTCATACTAGTATATTATAAACCTTTTTAAAACTTATAAATTATTGTCTATTGATATTTTTATCAACTATATGCATCCACTACATACCATTTGGCTATCCTTTTTTAACCTTTGTCGCTTGCGTTCAGGTCCACAGGATCTACCAACATCAAGTATTTTTTTAGCCCTGACTTTACTATTTTATACAACGATAAGTGGGGTATTATCATTGATGCAATTTTCAGTGAAAGACGCTATTTTATTGACTATTGGTGATACAGGTTTGCTGGTAATTTTAACGAGCAGTTTATTGTATACTGCCCATTATCCAACGCGGATTACGCAGACGCTGATTGCCGTTGCAGGTACCGGTTGTGTGTTCGGAATACTAAGTCTGCCCTGGGTATTTTGGATAGAATTTTATGAAGGCGATGTGAGTCTGCCGGTGTTATTATTAATAAGCATCATCGTCTGGAATTTTGTCGTTTATACTCATATTTTGCACCATGCCTTGGAAATACATTTTTTCTTAGCTTCCATTTTAACGGTAATAATATACCTATTGACATTTAGTGTTTTAAGTCAATTCGTTCCACTAATCAATTAATATGCATATACATATTTTAGGCATTTGCGGTACTTTTATGGCGGGTATTGCGCTTCTTGCCAAGCAGCAAGGTTATACCGTGACAGGCTCGGATACTGCCACTTATCCTCCTATGAGTATACAATTAGAATCTTTAGGGATTGAATGTCATAGCGGCTATTCACCAAAAAATTTATCCCCTCAACCAGAGATTGTCATAATTGGTAATGCCTTATCACGCGGTAATCCAGAAGTTGAAGCAGTATTTAATCAAGGATTGCCCTATATTTCTGGTCCCCAATGGCTATCTGAACAGATATTAGCTAAACGCTGGGTATTAGCAGTCGCGGGGACCCATGGCAAAACGACTACTTCTAGTATGTTAGCTTGGATTTTAGAAGAAGCTAACTTATCACCGAGTTTTTTAATAGGAGGTGTGCCGGAAAATTTTGGGGTATCGGCGCGTTTAGTAGAAGCCAGTCCCTTTTTTGTGGTAGAGGCTGATGAATATGATACCGCCTTTTTTGATAAGCGTTCCAAATTTGTACACTATCACCCGAACACTTTAGTTTTAAATAATTTAGAATTTGATCATGCCGATATTTTTCCAGATTTAGCGGCGATTCAGCGCCAGTTTCATCATCTCATACGCACCGTGCCAGGCAATGGTTTAATTATTTATAAAAATCAAGAGGTTGCAATTGATGAGGTGCTAAAACAGGGATGTTGGACTCCCCTGGAAACGATAGGCAATAGCGACAGCGATTGGTACGCCAAGTCTTTAACTCAAGATCATCGTAATTTTGAAATCTGGCATAAAAATCAGCCTGTGAGTGAAATAAAGTGGGATTTAATAGGGCAATACAATGTTCATAATGCGTTAGCCGCAATGAGTGCTGCCCATCATGCCGGGGTACCGATTGCAGTAGCGTGTGAGGCATTAGAACAATTTAAAAGTGTCAAGCGGCGCTTAGAATTACGGGGAGTAAAGAAGGGTATCAGCGTATATGATGATTTCGCGCATCATCCTACGGCTATTGCGGCTACCATTGAAGCGTTACGACAACGAGTGGGAGAGCAAAGAATTATTGCAGTGCTAGAACCGCGTTCCAATACGATGCGTATGGGTATTCATAAAAATGAGTTAATGCCTGCTTTGCAAGGCGCGAATGTAGTCGCATTATATCAACCCAAAAATCTGGGTTGGTCCTTGTTCCAAACAGCAAAATCTTTGGAAAAGGCGCAGGTATTTGAACAAGTCGGTGCTTTAATTGAGTATTTGATAAGCATTGCGCAAAGTGGCGATCATATTTTAATCATGAGTAATGGTCGTTTTGAGAATATTCATCAGCGTTTATTAACGGCTATCTAATTTGGAAATTGGGAATTGATAACTGACAACTGATAACTGAATATGGCGACTATTACTTTGGCTATCACGGGAGCTTCAGGGGCGGCGTATGGTTTGCGCTTATTAGAACAATTGCTCATGGCAAAACAAACCGTGTATTTATTGGTGTCTGCCCCAGCGCAAATCGTAATCAGTATGGAAACTAATTTAAAATTATCTTCACACCCAGCCACAATGCAAACCATCTTGAGTGAACGTTATCACGCCGCGCCTGGACAATTACACGTATTGGGACGTGAACAATGGATGGCACCCATTGCCAGTGGTAGTGCCGTTCCGCAAGCAATGGTGATCTGTCCCTGTAGTAGTGGTACCCTCGCTGCCATCGCCAATGGCTTAAGTCGCAGTTTGATTGAAAGGGCAGCGGATGTCATATTAAAAGAACAACGTAAACTTATTTTAGTCCATCGAGAAACGCCCTTATCTGTCATTCATTTGGAAAATATGTTGCGTTTAGCAAAAATGGGTGCTTTAATTTTACCCGCCAGTCCCGGTTTTTATCACCACCCCCAGAGTGTTAATGATATAGTTGATTTCATTGTGGCGCGAGTGCTTGACCATTTGGCTATAGCCCATCATTTATTACCGCCTTGGGGCGACAAAAAAAAACTTTCAAATAAAGACGTTGCTGAAAAATAATTTTAGACGATAAACCTGTCAAGTATTCAAAACCTGACAGGTTTTTGTTTGAAATTTTTGAGGATTTCTTAAATGAACCAAAACCTATTTATTATCTGGCTAATATTTATTTTTTCTATGCCATTATATGCAGCTTATGATGATGATGATTATGATGAAGAGGCTGCTCCTACCGTCAAAAAATATGTCCATTGGCCTAATGGAGATCATTACTACGGTGATTATGAAGCTAATCAGCGTATGGGAAAAGGAATTTATATCTGGGCGAATGGGGATCGCTATAAAGGTGAATTTTTTGAGGGCAAGCGTGATGGACGTGGTGTCTATATTTGGAACAATGGTGATCGCTATAAAGGCGATTATATGGATAACAAGCGCGATGGTGAAGGAACATACACCTGGTCCAATGGTGACCAGTTTAAGGGCGATTTTGCTGACGGTAAACATGATAAAGAACAAGGTAAAATCATTTCTGTCGCCTCAAAAAATTCACAATTCATACAAAAACCGCCAGCCATTAAATTAACTGCTAGAGGTAAATCCAATCGTGCGCCTGATAAACCAACTCCAGCAGATATTGCTGAAAGTAGCAATACTAATAAAAAGACGATGCTAGCAGAAATGGATGAATCTGATGATGAAAAAACAACCATTACTGAAAACGACGATTTAGAAAGTGCCAAAGATAAAATCACACTAGCCGATATTGATAATAATGATACAGAAAAAGCAGCAACCAGTACTGATGACAGTGAACCTAAGACAATCTCACCAGAAACCCTAGCGGCTGATAAAACGACCGCAGCACCAACCAGCCTAAAAGATATTACACCCAGCAATACAATAGTACTGAATGGTTTTGTGAAGGTCAAATGGCCTAATGGCGATATCTATGAAGGTGAATATCAAAACGGGAAACGCACCGGCCAAGGTAAATATATTTGGGCGAATGGTAATCGCTATGAAGGCGGATTTGTTGATAGTAAACGTCATGGAAAAGGTATCTATACTTGGACAAATGCGGATCGCTACGAAGGTAAATATGTTAATGATAAGCGTCATGGTCAGGGCTTATGTCTTTGGGCTAATGGAGATCATTATGAAGGGGAGTTTGTGAATGGTCAGCGTAATGGTAAAGGTAAATTGACCTGGGCAGAAGGAGAAATTTATGAAGGCGACTTTGTTAAAGGAGAACGAACTGGAAAAGGCGTTTATATTTCCAGCGGCGGAGATCGTTATGAGGGCAATTTTGAAAATGGTAAACGTACCGGGAAAGGTGTTCTCATTTCAGCTAGTGGTTCTCCTCAAACGGTCGAATTTAATCAAAATCGCTATATTCTCCAAGAATTAGAATTTAAAAACGGTAAACTTGTTAAGGAGGGTGTACTCGTGTCTGCCTGTACAGAGGAAAAGCAAGATAAAACCAGCTGCGAATAGACAATGATGCTAAAGATAACAAAACTTTTTGAACGAAAGTACTAAATAACATATAGCATTTCCCGTTTGAATAAACAACATAACAAACCTTCAATGTTTTGGAAACGCTTTACGGTTTTTGTACTCCACCTAAAAGTTTAGAAATTTTGGAACCTGCCGTGGCGTACCTTGGGTCAACTTCAAATTGAAGAGGCCCTCAAATTTTAATCCCTTCTTATCTTTGTACAGGACAAAAATGGGTAACCGATTGATTTAAGTGCATTCCCATTTTCCGGGTTGAGTACAACTGATTTAAGAAATTAACGGATTTTATACCTGTCGGAAATTTTTCATCGTGAAAAAATTCCAGATATTCATGACTCAAGCTTTGCTACGCAAAGCCGTTTTGCAAAGCAAACTATCATTTGTTCATTCACTTCGTTACTTCACTATAAAAAAATCCGTTAATTTCCTAAATCCGTTGTACTACCCGGAAAATGGGAATGTGCCCGTTGTCGTTTCAGCAAAAATTGTTTTTTTGAAGCCTTTTTCTACTCAAAAGCGGTTGCCTAAAATCCGCCCAAATCGGTTTTATATTCCCCGTGAGAGAAGTTAACTAAGTTCTTGTTTTTTATCACTTTATTTTTTTTGCGATTTCAAAAAAAATGGGGTAAAAAATTCAAAAAAGTGGCTATTTTGAAAAACGTTTCTTATCTTTTTGAAGCTTTTGGATGAAAATTTTGCAAATATGGTATTTTTTTACAATTATCGGGTTTAAATTTGTGCCAAAATCAGTGGTATCCAGCCCGGGCACAGAAGTTAATTAACCTATTGATTATTAAAGAGATTTTTTTTGTTCAAAAAATGCCTGTATTCCTAAAAAAAAGTTTGTCAAAAATAGCAAAATTAAAAATCGAGGCTAGAACCGATTTTTCCAAAAAATAGGATTTCTTATATTCAAAAATCTGCTCCAACAAGCCAGGTTTAGTTTTGTACAGGACAAAAAGTTGTCAATCAGTGATTTTTGGTCAACTGCTAAATAAAAACTTATGTAAAATCTTATGGTTATAAATATACATCCATTTTTGTCCTGTACAAAGCCTTTTTAGAATAACCATAAAAAATTGCCCAGTCATCAATGGTTTGTAGAGGCAATCCCTTGAGCAAGTCCTGAGTAGTTACAATTTTAATTGAATAATCGAAAATCACTTAATTTGGATTATAATGATTATTTAAATATTACGGCTTTCTTAGTTTGTTTGGGAAAAATGGACATTTAATTTTCAGTTATAAATGAAGTTAAGCAAAAATAATGGATATTAAATCAGCATTAAAGGCGGTCACTGAAAATCGTGACTTAAGTATGGATGAAATGTCATCCGTCATGCGTCGTATTATGACCGGCGAAGCGACACCTGCTCAAATTGGCGGTTTTTTAATTGGTTTGCGTATGAAAGGTGAAACGGTTGAAGAAATCGCAGCGGGTGTAAAAATCATGCGTGAGTTAGTCACCTCGGTATCAGTTGATAATCAATATGCCATTGATATCGTTGGTACCGGCGGCGATGGTATGAATACCTTTAATATTTCCACCACCAGTGCCTTGGTCGTAGCCGCCGCAGGTGGGGCAGTGGCAAAACATGGTAACCGTTCCGTTTCCAGTCAATCTGGCAGTGCTGATGTATTGGAAGCCCTGGGGGTGAAAATCGATCTCACGCCAGAGCAAGTCGCTAAATGTGTTGAAAAAGTGGGTATTGGTTTTATGTTTGCGCCGCGACATCATAGTGCCATGAAACATGCAATTGGACCACGCCGTGAAATGGGTGTGCGTACCATTTTTAATTTGTTAGGGCCTTTAACCAATCCTGCCAATGTGCCTAACCAATTGGTTGGTGTATTTAGTCAAGCTTGGGTCCAGCCAGTCGCACAAGTATTACAACGTTTAGGTAGCCAGCATGTATTAGTAGTACATTCTGAAGATGGACTTGATGAAATCAGTATTGCGGCACCGACGGTTATTTCGGAATTACATCATGGGAGTATCACAACCTATACAGTGACACCGGCAGAATTTGGTTTAAAAACATCCGATTTAAGTGAAATTCAAGTTCATTCCGTTGATGAAAGTGCCACTATGGTACGCAGTGTATTGGATAATGAAGCAAGCCCTGCGAGAGATATTGTGGTGTTGAATGCGGGGGCAGCTATTTATGCGGCTGGTTTAACCGACGATTTTGCTCAGGGCATTACTAAAGCACAAAATGTTTTGAGCAATGGCGTTGCACGTGAAAAATTAACAGCATGGGTTAATTTAAGCCAAAGTTTTTAAATTGAATCTGTCTGAATTAAAATTGACAGAATTTTAAAATTTATTTGAATCAGAATTTTACTTCGGTAACAAAAAAATGATTAAATCATTCAGTATTTTGAAAATTCTAAAATTCTGTGAATTCTGATTCAGACAACCCAGTGAAAAAAAACCATTACTTTAAGATAGAAATATAGAAAAAGATGAATCGTACACCCAACATTTTAAAAACGCTTTTTAAGCGTAAATCAACTATGAATAAAACGCCAGATATTTTGAAACAGATTTTAAAACGTAAAAAGGAAGAAATTGAAACACGCTCTCAAAAAATTTCTTTACGTCGTTTAAGCCACCTTGCCGCTACTAGTCCGCCACCACGTGGATTTGTTGAAGCGATTGATGCACGACTACAACTACAACAACCGGCTGTCATCGCCGAAATAAAAAAAGCTTCACCTAGCAAAGGTGTCTTACGAGCCAATTTTGATCCAAAAACTATTGCAAAAAGCTATGAAGAAAACGGTGCAGCCTGTTTATCCGTTTTGACAGATAAAGATTTTTTTCAAGGGGCAGACGAATATCTACAGCAAGTCCATGAAATTTGCAGGCTCCCCATATTACGTAAAGACTTTATTATTGACGCTTATCAAGTTTATGAAGCACGCGCTATCGGTGCGGATTGTATTTTGCTTATCGTATCAATATTAGGTGATACCCAATTACACGATTTAACCGCTTTAGCAACCCATTTGGGAATGAACGTACTCATTGAAGTGCATGACAGTGAAGAATTAGAACGGGCATTGCCCCTGAATACACGCCTGATAGGTATTAATAATCGTAATTTGCGAACTTTTAAAACGCACTTAAAAACGACTTTGGAATTATTGCAGTGGATTCCTAAAAAACACATTGTTGTCAGTGAAAGTGGAATTCAGAGTGCTAATGATGTTGCTTTATTGCGTGATGCTGGGGTTAATACGTTC
This sequence comes from Gammaproteobacteria bacterium, assembly GCA_003645255.1. Taxonomy (GTDB): domain Bacteria; phylum Pseudomonadota; class Gammaproteobacteria; order Beggiatoales; family Beggiatoaceae; genus QNES01. The sequence continues at coordinate 26,481 of QNES01000025.1, read as the reverse complement.
TTGGTGGGTGAAGCGTTTATGAAAGCGACAGATCCGGGAAAAGCATTACTTGATTTATTTAATTAATTTGAAAAAATGCCGGTTAATGCATTATGCCTATACTTTATGCTGTTATCAAACGCCATGCCTTACGGTTATTGTTCAGCTTAACTATTTTAGTCTTTTTTATTTTACATGCGAGCAAAATGCTCCAATGGGATTTTATTAATGCTTTAGAATATAAGGCTTATGATGTTCGGGTAGAACTGACCATGCCTAACACCATTGATCCTCGTATTGTTATTGTCGATATTGATGAACAAAGTTTGAGCGAAATCGGTCGTTGGCCATGGAATCGTTCCGTGATAGCTCAACTGGTTGAGCAATTATTTGACACTTACCATATTAATATTCTTGGTATGGATGTCGTATTTGTTGAACCTGATGATAGTTCAGGCTTAAAAAAACTACGAACACTGGCGCAAGGTCCTTTAAAAGAAGCGTCAATTTTTTTAAAAACCTTAAAAACACTTGAAGAAACACTGGATTATGATGCCCTATTAGTCCAAAGTCTGCAAAATCGTCGAATCATACTAGGCTATGCTTTTACTATCGCTCAAGAAGGTATGCAAAATGTTGAAGCCGGTCAATTACCTTCCCCCGTTTTGACTCGTCAAGAAATACAAGATTATCGTTTAAGTTATATCAATGCTAAAGGTTTTGCTGCCAATTTAGCACAGTTTCAGAATAGCACCATGACAGCAGGTTATTTTAATTTCCTTCCAGAACCAGATGGTATTACACGACGTATCCCAATACTTTACGGTTACAAAGGGCAGTTGTATGAATCACTTTCATTAGCCATTGCTCGCGTTGCACTTGGCAATCCTAAGATTAACTTAGGCTTAGTTAAGAAGCAAAGCGGTTATTCTAGTTTAGAATTTTTGCAAGTAGGCAATCGAAAGATTCCTGTCGCGGAAAATATTCAAACCTTAATACCTTTTCGAGGCTTACGGGGTAGTTTTCCTTATGTATCAGCCAGTGATGTCTTATTTGGACAAGTGAAAAACCCTGAGATACTTAAGGATAAAATCGTATTGCTGGGTACCACAGCTGAAGGTTTGTGGGATTCACGGGCTACCCCGGTCGAAAAACTTCATCCAGGAGTTGAAATTCATGCCAACATCATTTCCGGTATATTAGATAATAAAATCATGGAAAATCCTGAATATCTCGTTCCGATGGAAGTTTCACTGTTAATCTTGATTGGATTGGTTATGATTATTGTCTTGCCCTTATTGAGTCCATTGTTAGCAACCCTTGGCACGATAATCGTTTTTGGATTTGTTTTTTGGCTTGATGTGAACATTTGGCAGCATTCGCAACTGGTTTTACCAATAGCGACCACGTTTTTATTAATGTTAACCCTATTTATTTTTAACATGTCTTATGGCTATTTCGTTGAATCCAGCAATAAACGTCATTTAACAGGCTTGTTTGGACAATATGTACCACCGGAATTGGTTGACGAAATGAGTAAAAATCCAGGTAGTGAATTTTCTATGGAAGGACAAACTCGGGAAATGACGGTATTATTTTCAGATGTGCGTAATTTTACTAACATTTCTGAGGGCTTAGTTCCTAAAGAATTGTCTCAATTAATGAATGAATACCTCACTCCCATGACTCGCACCATTCACGAACATCGTGGTACCATTGACAAATACATGGGAGATGCCATTATGGCATTTTGGGGAGCCCCCTTACATGATCCACAACATGCACGTCAAGCTATCGATACCGCGCTAGAAATGCTAGAACGTCTAAAAGAAATACAATCGCTATTCAAAGCCAAGGGTTGGCCAGAAATTAATATTGGGATTGGTTTAAACACAGGCATTATGAATGTTGGTAATATGGGTTCGCAATTTAGGATGGCTTATACTGTATTAGGTGACGCGGTTAATTTAGGCTCACGCTTAGAGGGGGCTACGAAAGAATATGGTGTACAAATTATCGTGAGTGAAGCGACTCAGGCGGCAGTCCCAGAATATCTTTATCGTGAATTAGATTGTGTTAGAGTCAAAGGAAAGGAGCAGCCTGTTGCCATTTTTCAACCTATCGGGCTGCATGGCAAAGTTGCGCTGTCACTAATGGCAGAAGTCGCTCGCTATAAGCAAGCTCTAACACATTATCGACAACAACGCTGGGAAGAGGCGAGAGACGAATTGATTGCACTGTGTAAACAATATTCTCAATGTCCGTTATATCGACTTTATATACAAAGGATAGAGTACTTTATGAAACAGCCACCTGGTGAAGACTGGGATGGCGTGTACACTTTTACGACTAAATAGTTTTTTCTATAGATGTTCATAAAAATAATTTTTTGATCAAACCTGCCATGTTTTGGAAACATGGCAGGTTTTGTGAAGTTATTTATGTGAGAAACTATATCGTTGAAAAGAAACACACTTTCTTGAAAAAACTTGGTTTTTCAGAGTTTATGACGTTGAAAAGGGCTCCCTTCAAAAATATAGGGGCAACCCCTTGTGGTTGCCCTTTATCGTGCTTCAACCATCAAACGTTTCATTTCACGCACTGCTTCTGGTAAACCACTGAACAAAGCACGGGCTACTATCGCATGACCAATATTTAACTCACGCACCTCTTTCATCCCCGCAATTTCAGCAACATTATGGTAATTAAGACCATGCCCTGCATTGACTTGTAAACCGGCAGCGGCACCCTGTTTAACAGCGGCAAAAATACGTTGATATTCCTGTTGACGAAGTTGTTCATCGGTCGCATCAGCAAAATGCCCCGTATGAATTTCTATCACCGGCGCACCGACACGCACTGCTGCATCAATTTGTGCCAAATCCGCGTCTATAAATAAAGAAACCCGTGTTCCCACTGCCGCTAATCGTTGACAGGCTTCGGTAATACGAGCTATTTGCTTTAACACATCCAATCCGCCTTCAGTCGTCAACTCTTCGCGCCGTTCAGACACTAAGCAAACATCATGAGGGCGAAGGCGTTCTGCAAACGCTAACATGTCTTCCGTCACTGCCATTTCCAAATTCATACGGGTGAGTAAGACATCTTTAATTAATAAAACATCGCGCTCTTGAATATGCCGACGATCTTCACGTAAATGTAAAGTAATCAAATCCGCTCCCGCTTGCTCCGCCACAATAGCGGCTTGTATGGGATCAGGGTAACGAGTGCCACGCGCTTGTCTGATGGTGGCAATATGATCAATGTTGACACCTAAATATAAAGGTATATTGTGTGTGATTTCCATTATTTAACTTGTTGATTAATATAAACTTTAATTGTCTGAATCAAATTTAACAGCAGCCACAAGTCGCCTTTTTCACCTCTTGCTGATTATCATCAAAGGGTATGCTGCCCCCCTCAAAAATACCACAATGGTTTTCCCATTGCCCCCCAAATTCAAAATGAGGCGCAAAACGCGTGTCATGTAGCATACGATAAGTATTACCACACACAGGAAACACTTTATCTATTTCAATCAGATGATGTTTATCCAATTTAAACACCTTTTCATGGTACGGAATTGTGCCTTGATAAATCACGACTTGCCCATAGTCTTCATTAGCACTCTCCAAATTGGGCAATTTAAACAGGCGATAAGTAGCAGAGAAACAACGAATATCCCCCATTAACTTAGCAATTTCTGCATTATCATAGCTAATTTGCCTATCCTCTACTAAACGAGGATCAAGAAATCCATTGGTTTTAGCCATTCTTAGAAAATCGTTCCAATACAAAGCACCGCTTAAACATTCACCATATAAAACAGGATCCTTGACTAAAGTTTCAGACACGCGACGATCCGCGTAGACATCCGAAAAATAAACTTCTCCGCCCGGTTTCAACACCCGATAAGCTTCACGCAATACCGCCTCTTTATCGGGCGATAGATTAATCACACAATTAGAGACAATTATATCGAAACTATCGTCATCTAAACCCAACTCATCCAAGCGTTCAATATAGCCCTGCTTAAATTCAACATTAGGCTGGCTATAGCCATATTTTTGGGTGTGATAATCGACATATTGATTAGCGACTTCCAATTGTTCTTCAGTCATATCAACCCCAACAACATAGCCGTTTTCACCCACTAACCGTGATAATACATAACAGTCACGCCCCGCACCGCAGCCTAGATCTAAGACACGCATCCCTTCCAACTGTTCCGGTACGATCAATCCGCAACCATAATAACGCGCCAAAACTTCGTCATGGACATCAGCTAGTGCGTTTTTGATATAGTGCGGAACTTGAGTATCGGTGCAGCAAGCATCCGTTTTTAAATCTTGCGAACTTTGTAAAGTCTTACCATAATATTCTTTGACGACATTATATTCTTTAATCGGTTGTATTAATACAGTCTTTTTCATATATTTTCTCTCATTTTTCGGAGTTCAAGCCTGATATACTTGTTCAGATAAATAATTTTACTTCAATCCAAGCAAGTTTCTTCAATAAACTTAGTTTCTAATAATTAAGCTTTGGACTGAAAGCCTATCAATAAATATTGAGCATCGTTATTTAAGTCAAAATGCTCATAGGCAAAAATTTTGCATAAAAAATATGAGCAATCTAACGAGTGTCCATTCCGAAACACGCCCAAAGCTAAAACTTTGAACTCCAAGATGCCCATTGTTTGGAATCAAAAGCTTTGGCTACGGGATTTTTACGGCTGTTCCCGGATGGACATTAACTAAAATATGAGGTCATAATTATGATTCGTTTCCATTCATACCTTTGTTTATTTATTATGATGTTGTGCTTAGGCAAAATCAATATGCTACAAGCCCAATCACTTTTAGTAGCTAAACAGACTTTCCAAAACGGCTATTTTGAACAAGCTATTGAGCAATGGCAAACTATACTCGCTACAACCCAGAAAATCAATGAACGTTTAGAGGCGTTGTTAGGTATAGCGTCTACTTATCGACGCTTGGGTGCTTATGATAACGCACTCAAAACAATCAATATCGCATTACCGATTGCTCTACAACATGAGCCAATTGACTATGCTCTTCTGCACAATGAATTGAGTAAATTGCGTTTATCCCAGGGAGAAAACTGGCGTAAAGAAGCACTGCGACAGCTTAAAACCGCATTTAAGTTAGCGCGTCAAATCAATAATCCAATACTATTGGCTGAAGTCTTAAATCACCAGGGTAATTTCTTGAGTACCGTGGATGACTATGAGGGAGCAAAGGAAGCTTATGAAAAAGCCCTACTATATATCAAATCCTCGACAAAAAGTGCTTCCCATTTTTCAAACGAGGACATTGAGGCTTTGTACAGCAAAGTGCTTATTAATCAAGCATTTATGGTTTTTTCTTTAGAAACTGAAATGGCTTATCAACATGATGATAAAGCACAAGCTTTTAAAGCCAGCATAGCGGCTTTGGAACAAGCTTTACCGGTTACCCAAAACAGACAAGAAACCTATAGCCAAGTATTTGGATTAATCGCTATCAGTCAACTGAGCCGAAAAATTCAAAGCCAGTTAAGTACACCGGCTGAAAAATTGACCTCTCTAGCCTATCAAGCTTTAACAGCTGCACGGGCTGTGGCTGTTAGTTTGGATAATAGCGCAGCAAAAGCTTATGCTAACGGTTATTTAGGGCAATTGTATGAACAAGCTAAACGTTATGATGATGCCTTATCATTAACTCGACAGGCGCAGTTTTTTGCAGGGCAAACTCGCTCCCAACTGCAGTTATATTTATGGCAGTGGCAACTAGGACGTATTCTCAAAGCGCAAGGTAAATATCAGGGTGCTATCAGGGCTTATCAAGAAGCCATAAAAAACTTGGGTTCAGTTCGCACCCAAGTTGCCAACATGGGTTATTTCAATATCACGAAAAATTTTCAAGAACAAGTCATGCCTGTCTATTTTGAATTAGTGGATTTATTATTACAGCAAGCTCGTTTTGCTCAGAACAATTCAACCCGTGATCGCTTGCTGCTGCAAGCTAGAAATCTCATGGAAGCTTTTAAAGCTGCCGAATTGCAAGATTACTTTCAAAGTGAGTGCCTTGCTATTAAAAATAAATGTTCCCATGTAGAACAAATGCTTGATGCACAAACGGCAGTACTTTATCCCATTGTATTGTCTGGACGTTTGGAATTGTTACTCCAACGATCCGATGGGCTGGTACAAACCACTGTGCCTATCTCTAAAGTCAAATTGCGCGATACTATTGCCTCTTTTTTATCGCCATTGCGCCACCATCCCAACCCTGAGCAACTGGCAAAGGTTCAAATGCCTGATCAATTGGCTGATACTTGTAAACCCTCATGGCGGGCTAGCACCGTTCAAATGCTGGACACATTGACTAATAATCGCTTTTTAGAGCCTGCTAAGACGCTCTATAGTTTATTAATTAAACCACTTATTCCGCAATTACATGATATCAAAACATTAGTTATTGTCTCCGATGGGGCATTACGCACTATACCCTTTGCTGCTTTGCATGATGGTGAAGAATTCCTCATTGAAAAATATGCGTTAGTTTTGAGTCCAGGTTTGTGTTACCGTTTTCCAAAAAGCCAGCTTCGTCAGAAACGAGCTAAAATTTTGTTAATTGGCTTATCTGATGCGGTGCAAGGTTTTTCTTCTTTACCCTGTGCCGAATATGAGTTAGATACTTTACAAGGGTTATTTCATTTACCTAGTCAACCCTTATTAAATAGTGCATTTACGATTTCTCAAGTCCATACCGAAATGAATGAAAATGCCTATTCTATAGTACATATTGCTTCTCATGGTCAGTTCAGTGCAAATTTAAAAAACACGTTTGTTTTAACTTATAACGATAAACTGAGCATGGATAAACTAGAAGACTTAATGAATCTCACTATTCTTAAAAATGATCCAGTCGATTTATTAACTTTGAGTGCTTGTGAAACGGCGGTGGGAGATGATCGTGCTGCGTTAGGATTAGCCGGTGTCGCTTTAAAAGCTGGAGTTCAAAGCGCTTTGGCGAGTTTATGGAAAGTGGATGATGAAGCAACCCCAGCAGTTGTTATTGAATTTTATCGGCAATTACAAAACCCGAATATATCCAAAGCGGAAGCTTTGCAAAAAGCTCAAAAAATGATACTAACTGATAAATTATATGAACGCTATCGACATCCTTATTTTTGGTCAGCGTTTTTGTTGATCGGGAATTGGTTGTAATGTTAAAAGTTGTTTTTGGCTAAGAATTTATAAACAGGTTGGGAATTTCTTGGTAGCGGATATTTTTATTTAACTTGTTGATTAATATAATCTTTAATTGTTTGAATCAGAATTGACAGAATTTTAGAATTATTCAGAATAAAACATCAATAAAGCAACTTGCTGAAAAATTCGATCATTCCGTCAATGAGCTCGCGTTATTTTGAACCGAAATTTCTGACTTAGACAAATGTTGATATTCAATAGCCAGGGCGATAACAAAGGTTCGCCCCTACAGCCAGGTAGGGTGGGCAAGGTGTTTTTATTGCCCACCATTTCATTAAAACCGAAAATGATTCACAAATGCCTTATGAAATAAATGTCGATGCACACAAAAACACGTTTGCCCACCCTGGCTAAGCCACCGCTGGTTTTTCATTGAATGCTGTTGATGATAAATGCGAAGATTCTTTCGCTTCGTATAAACGATAAATGTAGGCATCTTCAATATAACCGGAACCATTGATGCCAACCCCGCTTAATCTGGTATCAACGAGTTTATCGCTGAGACGCACATTATGTAGCAATGATACATAATGGTTGTTGTCGTCCGCAGCGTATAGACAAACCGCTGGTATAACATATTCGTGTTTTTGATTAGCATCAAGGACATTAAGAAGTTTGTCATACACTTTTCTAGGCCCTTCGGTTGCAACAAGGGAAGTTGCAATATACAAACGCCAAACTTCGGCTTCCTGAGTATATAACCAAAAAGAAGCCGTGATTGGCATAACATCTTCAATTTGCTGAAGAAACTGCTTCCCAGCAATAATCATTTCATCGGTAAGGATTTCACCTACATAAAGTTCTTTAGCCATGAGAGTACCCCGGTTTGATTTTCAGTCACTGCATTATAAAAATCTTGTGTGGTGAGTTGAGTAAAATGATGTTGATAACGAGCTTGCTCTGACCATGTAGTTACAATTAACCAATTGGTTCTTAATTTTGGCATTGTTTGCCACTGGTTGTACAGATGTTGTTTTAAACCTGCTACCACTAATAATTTGTCAAGGCTATGGGTGTAGCTATCCCTTACCGTTTGCAGTTCTGGAAAATCATGTTCCTTAAACTGTTTCGAGATACAGCTTTTTAGGGCGCATTCTACCGCATAACCAAGCAGGTAATAGGCTCCGTCAAAACACTGATTATCCAAGAGAACTTTGGCTTCTTTCGCTCGAATATCAGCCAGTTGTTGAAAGTCATTTCGATTCATTGGAATAAACCACTCTTTGAGAAGTGAAAAAACATTTTACCATACTAATTTTTAATTGCCTGAATTAGGATTGCCAGATTTAAGAATTAACAGGATAAAAACCAAAACTCGTAAGCCGTACAGGTTTGATTGATAAATTGTCATTTGTAGGGTGCATAAGCGATAGCGTCATGCACCATTCTTATGTTTACCACGATTTTTTTTGTGTATGACGCGCAGCGATACACCCTACACGAGCTCATCCTTAGATAAATCACTTAAACAAATAACAGATATTTCTGACACTTGCTTCCACTGGACATCATTTGTCAGCATCAGGCTTGCACCTTGGACAATAGCAGTCGCCAGAATGAGAGCATCTGGAGTGCGTAATTTATATTTAGCGCGTAATGTTGCAGCTTGTAATGTCACATCACGATTCACTGGATACAATGTCATATTTGGAAAGTTATCCAACTTATGTGTGTAGTCATCAACCACTTTTTCTAAGCCTAAGCTTAATGGTTGCACCAAGATTTCCAATAAACTCATTTCAGAAGTCACACCACAACATTGTCCAGAATTGACGGCTTGTAATATTTGTTTTGTCCATTTTCGGTAAATGGGATGATCTTCCAAATGATAAATCCATAGACAAGTATCTAGGGCAATTAAGTCATGATCGGTTAAAATATCCATAAGATAACTTTTACTCCCAAGCCTCACGTTCTTGTTTTAAGTAAGCGTCTGTATCTATACCTTGCCAAACTTCTTTATGAAGTCCAGCTAATTGACTCACATAATCTACCGGTTGAGGCAATACTGTCGTCTTATCATTTTTCATCTCTTTTGTCACCAGCACTATCACGCGCACACAACTTTTATCAGCGATTGGCAACGACTCATCTAATAATAATCGACGCTGTGTCTCTATAATACCGGTTGTTTCAATCGCTTTTGCAATCAGTTTCATGTTTTATCCTAATCTAATTGAATCAAAATTAATCATCGTGTTCTGACTACAACGACAAGGATTGTTTATAATAATAAATTAAAACCGGGCATCACCTCGATCCAATCTTTTTTTATATACAATCCTTGTTGTTACAGTGTTCAAAAATTATAATACCCGCATATGGCTGTAACTCGTAAGCCGTACAGGTTTGATTGATAAATTGTCATTTGTAGGGTGCATAAGCGATAGCGTCATGCACCATTTTTATGTTTACCACGATTTTTTTGGTGTATGACGCGCAGCGATACACCCTACACGAGCTACACGAGCTTTAATAAACCAAGCTTTTCCAAAAAACGGGGGTTCTAAAATGTTACTTTTTCGTACATACCTTAACTTCTTTATCCACCCAATCAATTAATAAATCAACCCCCTTCATTTCAACGTGTTGCAAAAGAAATTCGGCTAATTTTGAGATCACTAACCTTTCAATGGTACGTTGTAATGGGCGGGCACCGTATTTTGGATCAAAACCCACTTTTGCTAAATGTTTAACCAGTTGGGGAGTGAATGTTAATTTAAGGTGCCGTTCTTGAAATCCTTCTCGTTTATTAAGTGCCATTAATTCTTTGCGAGTAATATCTGCCACTGTCGCTGCGCTTAAAGCTTGGAAGGTAATAACTTGATCAATGCGGTTATAAAATTCTGGGCGAAAAAATTGACGCACTGCGCTACTAATATCATTATCATCGCTTTGATTAACAAAACTAATCCGTTTACTTTGTTTCGCGCCAAGATTACTTGTCATAATTAAAATGACATTGCGAAAATCTGTCACTCGCCCATTACCATCTACAAGTATCCCTTCGTCCATGACATTCAGTAGCACATCAAAAAAAATGGGGTGCGCCTTTTCAATTTCATCCAGTAAAACGACACTAAATGGTCGTTCTCTGACTAACGCAATCAATTTACCAGGCTTATCACCACTGCCCAGTAAACGATCTACCTGTACTGGATGCTGAAATTCGCTCATATCTAAACGAATTAATGGATTTAAAGTTTGTCCTTGTCCAAAAAAATAGGCTGCTAATGCTGTCGCACAAGCAGTTTTGCCTACCCCCGTCGGACCGGCAAATAGTAGAGTCGCAATTGGCTTATTAGGATCATTCAGCCCAGCTTTGAAAATCATGACAATTTGACAAACACGCTCAATTGCCTGGGTTTGACCTATGATACGCTTATTAAAATAATCATGTAAGGCGACGGTGTCTAAAAGCATATCATCACGCAATAAAAAAGGCGGTAAGCCGGTTTTTTGGACAAATTGTGTCAGCACTTTTTCATCATCAATGCTTTTTTGGTTTTGTACTAGTGCCTCATTAACACAACTGGTCATAAATTTAATAATTTTCCCAGGAAAAGCTTCATAGCGTAAATAACGATCTAATAAACGATAAGCTAAATTGAGTGCCGATTTTTCTATGGTAATATGTAATTGTTTATGGACATAATCCGCAAACATAGCCATAATCTTGACAATTTGTTTTTTGGACAATTTAGGAATAGTAATGACATGAAAATGCGCCGCAAAACCGGGCAAACGCTGGCGTATTTTTTCCCATGCTTGTTGTGTCAACTCGCCAACTATTTGCAAGCGTCCTTGACGAAGATTAGGCAACATAAATGCAGCGACAGAATCTTCTGGTCCTTCTCCGCCCACTGATAAGAGGTACACAAAATCATTGATCCATAAAATATCGCCTGTACGCTCTAATTCTTCCATCAGTTCTTCAGAAGTTTCCTGCCACTCTCCCAGGTAACGCGCTCCGGCAATCATACGTTGCGGAGTCGTTCGCCAAAAATAATTAACGCCTTCTGATCGTTCTTTGGTTAAACTAAAAAACTTACGAGCGGCTTCTAACAAAATAGCGGTTTTACCACTCCCTTGCTCACCGATAAGCAGTACACTGGCGCGTTCTTTTTGCAATTTTTCAACCAAGCCAGCGACTAACTCGCTACGTTCCCATGCGGTTTCCGGCGCAATTCCGCTCCCCTTCGTTTTACGTGGAAATTTATCGGCTACTTTTTGTAACGTATTGATTTCTAAATGGTTTTTATCATCATGAATCCGACGCAACTCACGCGCTTTAACACGCACTGTGACTTCTTCCAGCCAAGGCTCACCCAGCATAATATAACGATGTAACATTTCCGGTGTCATATTATTAAAATAATCACGGGAAAAGTATTCAATCAGGGCACGTAATTGATCAGGTTTATAATAATAAAAGTGCTGTTCTAATAAGGGCAGATAGCATTCAGAGTAACCCTCCTCAGTCGAACCATAAACGGCTGCAATGGGAATACTGAGGGTATGCCCTACTGGAAAAACACCGTTTTCTTCTTGATAAGCAGGGCGAATTTTGACATTGATCTTTTTCAGCCGAGCATCAGGCATGGAATCCGGCAGAAAATTATTTTGGATATAGTCGCGTTGCAAGTGTTCTGCAAGATGGCTCTGTAATTTAGATAACTGGGTACCGGCTAGTTCATATTCTGTACTGACTAAATGGGCACAGATGGTATCAGGTGTCAGTTGCCAACAAAGTAGGGGATAGCGAAAGAGTTCCATTGTCAGTTATTTTAATTGTTAGCCTTCAAACCGATGTTGTACCTTTCAATCGGCGTAAAAATAAGAAAAACCTTATAATGATTGAATAAAATGCCCCCCATAATTGCTGAAAGACCATTTTGAAAAAAGATAAATTATATAAAAATAATATAATTAATAGCAAAATAATATGCACCCACCATACACCTATAATAGGTGCAATGTCACCACGTTCTACCCATTTTTTGGCGACATTAAGCAAATTATTATAGATTAAATAAATTAAGATACCAAAAAAGATTTTGGCATATTGTCCTTGGCGTGGGGTAGTGCGAGACAGTGGCACTGCCAGTGCTGCCAGTAAAATGACTGATAGCGGCAATGATAAACGCCATTGTAACTCTGCCTGTAGTGAGGGCTCTTTTGCGGACCATAGTGTTAGGGTAGAAATCGCATCGCGTTGTTCACCCTGGGGGGCATCTAGGCGTTTTGGGATTCTAATACGGTGTTCGGCAAATTGGGTAATGACATAATTTAAGCGCCCTGGTTGACTTTCATAACGATGACCCTCAACGAGTACCAGATATAATTCACTTGCTTCTACTGTTTGATAACCTCGTTTGGCAACCATAACAACGCGCTTATTGGGTAAATTAACTTGCACAAATAGGGAATGCATAATATTGTTGTCAGAGTCAATCTTTTCTACATAGAAAATGCCATTACCATGACGAAATTCTTTAAATCGTCCTGCGGCAATACCGCCCACTTCAGCTATGGTGTTTAATTGGACTTGTAAAATGCTCCTTTGACTTTCAGCCCAGGGTGCTAACAATAAGGAAAATAAGCCAATAATAATGGCAAACATGACACCGAAACCAATAATAGTGGTTGTTGGTACCGGAATACCACAGGCTGCCATTGCTGTGATTTCATTATCCTTATATAGTCGCCCCAGGGCTAACAAAAGTGCTAAAAAAAAACATAGGGGCAAAATGAGCATTAAATCTGTTAATAATCGCAAAGCTAATAATTGAAAAATGAACTCTGCGGGTAAATTACCTATTGAGGCTTGAACTAAATAAGCCATAAACCGGTGACTGATATAAATCAGTAATAATAGTGCGGTTAAGGCTAATAAAGTGTGTAATATTTCACGAAATAAGTAACGGCTAATAATCAAAATCAGTTATCAGTTATTTATGGTTATGGTAAAGTTCTTTATTGTATCTAAGTCATGAAAATTTATTTAAAATACTATAGTTTCTTAGATAAATATTGAATCTAACGGTTAGTTTGTGTTTCACTAATAATAACTCCTGTTTTTTTCAAGACAGGGGCGGAATTTATTTTTCTGAACATCTATAAATAATATTTTTAATTTATAAACTTATTTATTATAATCAATTTTTCAGTAATAGAACTTAAAGTGCAAAAAAGGTACTGCAAGGTTTTGAATTTTATCAAAAAATTGATATTTGATGCCATACTAACTAATAACTGATAACTGAATATGGAATTTAACTTAAAAAGTGGTCTTCCCGAAAAACAGCGTTCTGCCTGTGTTGTTGTCGGTGTTTATGAACCACGCCGTTTATCTGAAGCGGCAAAACGAATTGATAAGGTTAGTCAAAGGCACCTGTCTTCTATTTTGCGCAGAGGGGATTTAGAAGGTAAACCGGGTCAAACCTTATTATTATATAATGTTCCCGGTACTGTGGCGGATCGTATTTTACTGGTGGGTTGTGGACATGAACGTGACTTAGACGATAACCAGTATCGTAAAATTATTACTGAAGCTATACGCACACTACATGAAACAGGCTCTATGGAAGCTGTGTGTTATCTGAGCGATTTGAATGTACATGGCCATAACATTGCATGGCGTATTCGTCAAGCCATTGAAACGGCAAATTCTGCCATGTACATTTTTGATCAATTGAAAACTCAAAAAGAAAGTATGCGACGGCCCTTGCGTAAAATCGTTTTTAATGTCGCTTTGCGCCGTGAATTACCCATCGCTGAACAAGCCAGTTATGAAGCCAGAAAAATTGCAGATAGCGTTAAATTTGCAAAAGATTTATGCAATTTGCCAAGTAATTATTGTACGCCTTCCTACTTAGCCGATAAAGCAAAAGACTTATGTCTTTTATATGACCACTTTTCTTGTGAAATCCTAACACAAAGCGACTTGGAAAAAGAAGGCTTGAATGCTTTACTAGCCGTTTCAAGCGGGAGTGAACAACCACCGAAATTAATTATTTTAAAATATCTCAATGGTAAACAGGACGCAGCACCTATTGTTTTAGTGGGCAAAGGCGTGACTTTTGACTCAGGCGGTATTTCTATCAAACCCGCAAAGCAGATGGAAGAAATGAAATTTGACATGTGTGGTGCTGCGGCAGTGCTAGGGACAATATCAGCCGCTGCGGAATTACAACTTCCTTTAAATATCATTGCGATTGTACCCGCTGTCGAAAATCTACCCAGTGGTAAGGCGGTCAAACCGGGCGATATTATTACCAGCCTATCGGGACAAACCATTGAAATTATCAATACCGATGCTGAAGGTAGGCTTATTTTATGTGATGCCCTGACTTATGCTGAACGCTACAAACCAGAAATCGTTATTGATGTGGCTACATTGACAGGTGCCTGTATAGTGGCTTTAGGTAAACATGCGCATGGTTTAATGAGTAATTATCATCCATTAACCACTGAACTACTCAAAGCAGGTAAATTCAGTGGTGATAGGGCATGGGAATTACCATTGTGGGAGGATTATCAAATACAACTTGATAGCCATTTTGCTGATGTTGCTAATGTTGGGGGTCGTGATGCAGGAAGCATTACCGCCGCTTGCTTTTTATCACGCTTTACTAAAAAGTATCATTGGGCACATTTAGATATTGCAGGTACAGCCTATTTGAATCAGGAGAAAGAAAAAGGGGCTACCGGACGACCAGTACCTCTATTAACACAATATCTGATTAATCGCAGTCATCACGAGATCGCGGTGGAGAAAAACGGAGAAGACTAAGGTGATTTCTTTAAAGGTTTATAAGTAGGTAACGAGGTTTCAGTTTTTTGAAGAAAAACAGTAGAAATCCGATTTTTCCAAAAATCGGATTTCTTGAACTGGTTAGAAAAACGATAGGTGTATTTTCTAACCGATTTTGATTTGACTCAGATAAATATGTCCCAATTTTAGTCGATAAAATTATGCGGTTTGCTAATGATATTTTTGAGCCTAATTTTCGACATCGAGAATCATCTGATGCTCTTGTAATGCGCCTTATAGAGGGGCTTTCATGATTCTCCAGAACAGCTATAATATGATGAAACTACTCGCTTTTGAAACTTCTACTCAAGCCTGTTCCTGTGCTTTATATTCAGAAGGTGAAATACTTCAGCGAAGCAAAATAGCACCCCGTCAACACGCTAATTTGATTTTACCGATGGCTGATGAACTTCTAGCAGAAGCAGGCTTAAAACCCATCCAATTAGATGGCGTTGCTTTTGGACAAGGACCTGGCAGTTTTACAGGTTTACGCATTGCCTGTAGTGTGGCACAAGGTATTGCCTTTGCTGCCGATATTCCCGTTGCCCCGATATCTTCATTAGCCACTTTGGCTCAAACAGCTTACATTGAATACGGCGCATCAAGCGTATTAGCGGCGATTGATGCCAGAATGAATGAAGTCTATTGGGGAACATACCGCATTGACAAACAAGGTATTATGTGCGGTGAAGAAAATGTCTGTTCACCGACGGCGGTGAATTTACCGAATGGGGAACATTGGTATGGTGTCGGTAACGGCTGGGCGATTTATACAGATATATTAACCACCAGATTAGGAAAAAAACTACAAGATTATCAAAGTGAAAAAGAACCCAAAGCTCACGCTATGATTCCATTAGCATTAGCGGCTTTTACCCAGGGAAAAATTGTCAGTGCAGAAAATGCTTTGCCAGTTTATTTGCGAAATTTGGTTATTCAGAAACCAAAATCTCAAAAAAGTTGATTTCGAGGAATGTTAATTGGTTTCTATAGCTTTTCAGAAAAAATTTATGTCGGTGGGGTTTGGAAGCTTAAGCTGATGACTCCATCACAACATCTACTCAAATGACATTTGGAACGAGGAAAACCCCGTTCCGTGCCATTTTAATGGCTTAAATTACCCAACTCTCCCCCGTATGATTCCTTTTCAAGTTGATTGAGCGTGTCAACATCAAGCCCTGTCATTTCAGAAATCATTTCGACTTCAAAACCTTCAGCTATCATTTTTTGAGCGGTTTTTAGATTTGCAATCTTTTCTCCCCTTGCTTCAGCCTTTCTTTCCACTAACAGGCGTGTTTTTTCGGTTGCGACAGCGATTTTGGCTGCCCTTCTCTCTTCAGGCGTGAGGTTATCATCTTCTATCAGCTTCACCACTTTTTTGATCACTCGGTTTTTCAGATTCACTTTAGGGTGTTCTGGGTTATCAATTGATTCTTTGATTAAATCGAACCAGTCTTTGAGATTATGGGGCGTGTCGTCACTCTTGAAATTCGGATTGAGGAAAATCAATTGGTGTCCGTAAAGGTGGGCAGCTACCAAAAAGGTTAATAAACTATACCATATCCACCTCCGCCCGGCGTTTCAATCACAAACACATCTCCCGTTTGCATTTCGACAGTCGCCGTCGCTGCTACATTTTCTTGTTTATTATCAATACGTTGCACCCAATTATGCCCTATTTGTCCGGCTTGTCCACCTGCCATGCCATAATGATGATCTGCAAGGGTTTTAAACAACCGGCATTCATAGGAATATCATCTTCTACCAGGGTACGAAAGACATAGAGTACGGCTGCTTTACAAACGGAAACGGGGGCATTGAAATTGCTTTTTTGCTGTTTTGAGGTGCCATTGAAGTCAATGATTGCGCTACGTTGTTGTTTATCAATCGTGATTTTAACTTGAATAGCAGCACCGTTATCTAATTCATAACGAAAAACGCCTTCTTTTAAGATGCCTAGTAGTTGACGCACTGCGGCTTCTGCATTATCTTGCACATGCTGCATGTAGGCTTGTACAATTTCTAAACTAAAATGTTGCACCATGTTATGCAATTCTTGTACGCCTGTCGCATTGGCTGCGATTTTGGCGCGTAAGTCGGCTAAGTTTTGTTCCACATTACGGGTAGGATAGGGACCGGTACTTAGCAATTCGCGCATTTCCGTTTCACGCAATTGCCCTTGTTCTACTAATTTGAAAACATCAATGATTATGCCTTCTTCATGCAGGGTATGGCTATGGGGTGGCATTGAGCCGGGTGTTATACCCCCAATATCGGCATGGTGTCCCCGTGAGGCGACGTAAAATAACACTTTTTCGGTTTTTTCAGCAAAAACAGGTGTTATCACCGTTACATCCGGTAAATGTGTGCCACCATGATAAGGATTGTTTAAGACAAAAACATCCCCCGGTTGTATCGCCTGTGTCTGAATAACCGTTTGTACGCTGTCAGACATGGAGCCTAAATGGATGGTAATATGCGGGGCGTTAGCGATTAATTGTCCTTTTTGATCAAAGACGGCGCAGGAAAAATCTAGGCGTTCTTTGATATTGACAGAGTAGGCGGTATTGGCTAAAGTTGCGCCCATTTGTGAAGCGATTGACATAAAGAGATTGTTAAAAATTTCTAGCCGGATTGGATCGACATGGGTAGAAATCTTGTCTTGGGTAAAAATATCATCTTTGTGGCGAGTTAAAACAATATCATAACGCGGGGTGATTTCAGCTTGCCAACCGGGTTCAATGAGGGTGGTGCCGGTTTGTTCAATGATAATGGCGGGACCGGTTATTTTTTGACCACTGGAACAATCGTCACGCGAATAAACGGGGGTGTCGTAAGTTTGAGCGTGTGTTACCATTTTAACAAAGCAAAACCTGACAGGTTTCGTTTCGGTCGTTTCCCATTTCCCTACTTGACCAATCACTTCGACCGATACAGCCTCGACAATCAATGATTTATCAAAACGTATAAATCCAAATCGTTGCTGATGAGCGGTGGCGAATGCCCTTTTCATGTCATCACAGGGCGCAAAATCGACTAATATTTTAACGGCAGCTATTTGATGAGTAGGTAAGGGCTCATTTTTTGCGAGTCCTAAAATATCGCGAATGCCCTGTACGGCTGCATCTTGATAATGTTGAGGATTATCAGATAATAATTTATGGGTTAATAAATATCCGTTAGGATGAAGGGCAACAATATCGGTAAATGTTCCCCCTCGATCTATCCAAAATTGCCATTTCATAATTTATTGGGAATTGGGAATTGGGGATTGGGAATTGGGGATTGGGAATAAATTGTTATTAATTCATTATTCATCATTATCAATTTTCAATGAACATAATGGATAATGAAATTGATCTCGCTAAACTCGGTACGAAATTGCCCCATTCCCCATCAGGTTTATTGATTTTTATCTTGATTTTCTATTACAATATACCTATTTTAATAATTGATTTTGAATTAAGAATTAAGGTTTTCTAATTTTTTATTTATTTGACAATATCACATTAGTCCAATTTTTGGAGGTACTAAATTAATGCCCAGCTATCAAATCCTTATTGACAGTCAGAAAACGAACAATAGCAAGGTTTCAGTCACACTGTTACAAGCTTTATTATCGGTTCTTATTGAAGGCAGCAAAGGTGCTATACGTTTACGTGCTGAAGGGCGGAGTGCAGTACGTGGTGCCCCTCCTGAGTGGATTAAAACCGCTACTCAGTTTTCTATGGAATTACAAGAAAATAGATTACATATTGAGTCGCCTACACTTTACGATACCGTACCGGAGCTATTTCAGCCCAATGATGGATTTCCAGAATTAATTTCTGAACGCACTAGCTTGGATTACCTTATTGATAGCCTGACAAGCGCATTAACCAATGAAAGGTTAGATCCACTTTATGATAAAGCCTTATTAGAAGTGTTTTTAGGCTTTCGCCATGTTATGAATCAAGGTGCTGAAAAAATTCATTTTGTCAATGGACATGATCTTGAAATCACGCAGGAAAGCGTCGTCAATTTCAAAGAACGACTAGCAGACATTCCATCTCCGTGTCCGGTGAAAGTCGTTGGCAAAATGGATACCATCAGAAGTTACGATCAAACTTTTAGACTTATCACAGCAAGAAGTGAGCGTGTTGTGAAAGGGATAGCTAAACATTTTGCACCTAAGGAAGTTCAAGCACTTTTAAACCAAACCGTTTTAGTGTCAGGAATGGCACATTTTTCCAGCGACGGTAAAACGCTTCGTGTTGAGGCTAAAGATATATCCATTGCTCAAGAAGGTGAAGAGATTTCATGGGGTGATTTACCGATTCCCTACTTTGATAATTCCCCTGATAAATATCAAGAGTCACAAGAATCAATAGATGAAGATACCCATGATAATATCAGTGGTAATCAGTGGTAAAACGAGTGAGGAATTGAAAAACGCAATGTAATTGGATTATAGTTTTTCATAAAGAAACCAAGTTTATTGAAGAAACTTGGTTTCTAACAAATTTGAAGCTATAGTTTTTCAAATAAATAATTTTACATTACCTGACAGGTTTATGGTTCACAATCATAAGGATAACTAATGGATACTATTCCTATAAACTCTTTTTTATCCCTAGATGATGCTCAATGTGATGAGCGTATTATAGCTGCTAAAAAAGCACTCGGTACACGCCTAGTGATTTTAGGGCATCATTATCAACGTGAAGAAGTGTTTAAACACGCTGATTATACAGGGGATTCTTTAAAACTCTCGCGTCAAGCAGCACAATCAGGTGCAGAATATATCGTATTTTGTGGGGTGCATTTTATGGCTGAAGTAGCCGATATTTTATCAGGATTCCAACAAACAGCGATTTTACCTGACTTAGCTGCCGGCTGTTCAATGGCAGACATGGCGAACCTTAAAAACGTTGAACAAGCCTGGCATGATTTATCGGTAATACGTAAGGCTGATGAATATATCACCCCCATCACCTATATTAATTCTGCGGCAGATTTAAAAGCCTTTTGCGGTCATCATGGTGGCATCGTTTGCACCTCATCCAATGCCGAGCGCGTTTTAAAATGGGCATTTAGCCAACGCGAAAAAGTGCTATTTTTTCCAGATCAACATTTAGGGCGTAACACCGGTGCTAGAATGGGTATCCCCCTGGAACAAATGGTCGTCTGGGATTTTGACAAACCCCAAGGCGGTTTAACTCAAGTACAAATTCAGGCTGCTAAAATCATTTTATGGGATGGCTTTTGCTCGGTGCATCAACAATTTCAGCCAGAACATATTGAGCAATACCGAACCACTTACCCCGAAGGCAAAGTCATTTCACACCCCGAATGCCCTTATGAAGTTTGTCAAAAATCCGACGAAATTGGCTCAACAGAAACGATCATCAAAACCGTCAAAGCTTCACCCCCTGGCACCCGTTGGCTCGTCGGCACCGAAGTGAATTTAGTCAATCGCCTCGCGCAAGAAAGTTTGCTAGAGGATAAATTTGTTCACTACATGGCACCCGTTGTTTGCATGTGTTCAACAATGTATCGTATTGATCCGCACCATTTATTATGGGTGCTGGAAAATTTAGTTGAAGGAAAAATTGTGAATCAAATCAAGGTGTTACCAAAAATAGCCGCGCCTGCCCGTTTAGCTTTAGAACGGATGTTGGAAGTTTCGTCACCTTAAAAATCAATCAGTTGCCGTAGTTGCACCGCCGCCCAAGGAATCGCAAAACTCAGCCAGATACCATATTTGAATAGCACAAAACTCAATGGAATCAGTGCGATTATCAAAAAAGCGGAATAAATAGCACCCCATAGTTGCCCGTATTGGATGAGTAGCCAACTGGTTAGCACAATCAGTAGTGTGGCAAATAATAATATCCACCAATTGGAAGGCGGGTGCAAGACACCGTATTGTAGTAGTGATTGGATGCTATTGACTAAGACTAACATACCGGGCATCCAGCCTAACGGTGTCGCGTGCCAATCTCGCCCTTCTATATAACTGCCACCTATAATGGTGACGCTGTCGCGCAATTCTTCACCAGTGGGATTTTTGTTCAGGATTTTGTCGGCAGACATAATGGTGAGTAAATCTCGCCCGTCGGCAACTGGGGGTAGCTTTGTGCCAGTGCTTAAATACCAAGGAATCGTATATAGAATACGGCGACTGAGGCGTGTTGGGCGCAAGTCGAATACCAAATCTTTAGAAACCTTAAATTCTGTCGGTTTATTCCTTAACTCTTCGCTTGTCCATTCTCTTGGTGCTTGATTACAGTTGGGCAGAAAATAACTCAAGTGGTGGCGCAACCGACAAGCACAGGGGAGTACTATATCGGATTCGTCTTCTTCAGCTAATAGTGCTGCTGCTAATAAGGGCATTGAGGGAATTATATCGGGGACATTTTGAGTGCAAGTCGGTGTCCATAAATCCCAGCGGCGCAATAGGCGATCATGTTCTCGCTCAAATTGTGTGGTTGCCCAATAAATATGGGGGGAGCGCATGACGATATTATCTAAAAAAGTGGGGCGTTGCGCCAAATAATAGGGTGGGCTGTTTGGATAAAATGCTTTCACGCCCTTTGGAAGACGAAAAGTCCGCGCCAATAAAATCGCAGGGCAATCCGATTGACTACAATGCGTCTTTTCATATTCAGCCAAATATTGCTGGATGGCTAAATCATCAGGGTGCAACTCTTCCTCTTTATAGGGTTGCTTATCGATAGCAATATCCACAATAATCAATTTTGGTTGTGCTTGAACAGAAAATTGTAATAATTTCAATAACTTATCGCGTGGTGTGAAAAAAGGTTCACCCCAGGCTTGATAAGTGTCATCATCAATATCCAATATGACAAAGGGCGGCGTATTTTCTTTAACCAAGTCACCGCGATAAAGCGTCATCATCCAATCGACACTTAAATCTTCAATTTCCGCTACCCATTGCCCATGACGTAATCCAATCAATAGTACGGTAATTAACAATCCAAAAACGACGTTTTTAGAAAAGGGCGATAACTGTTGCCATGATTTCTTGATAGAAGAAAATAGGGGCAATTGAAAAATTTGCCCTAACCCTCTCGCGAGTTTTTTTAATAATGGTAGCAAAATAAGCCATTGGAGTAATTTTTTCATGTTTTGAGCTTTTTAAGTTGATGGAGTTTGTAGTTGGCTTCCAAAAGACCTGACAGGTTTTGGAAACCTGTCAGGTCTCGGTTGGACATTTATACATCATTAACCAATAGCAAATTCAGTATATTGTCTTTTATAGGGCGCGTGAAATGCTAATACGATGTCTTCCTTGGGAACACCTAATGCCACAAATTCATTTGCCATTCCGATTTCCGTACCATCATGCTGAATCCATATCTTGTCGTTTTTGATGTCTATATGCAATACGCACCCATAAGTACGCCGATTATTACACCAACCAACATGAACTAATTGATAGTGATCATGTTTTTCATCGCTGATGATTTGTGTTTCAATCTCATCATTAGATGAAAAATGTCCGTATTTTTCAAGGAGTTTCTGAACGTGAACTCTGTATTTTTCTACGGTTTCCATTTTACAATTACCTGTTTTTCGATGTCATAGATAATCAAATAGAGTGGCAGTAGGGTGGGTAGAGCGAGAGCGAAACCCACCGTTCCGTTGAAAAATGGGGCAGGTTGTAATGAAATTCCTACCCACCCTACAATTCTCCGGCGTATATCTTAATACCCTAACGCTTCCCGCAATTCCCGCGCCGGTCCATAATTGTCTGCAATATCAAAGACTTGTTGATAGGCTTCAAATGACCATTTAACACGATTGGGTTCTGCCAGCCACGCCGCTTGTAAGGTGCGACGCATGTTTTCAGGTAGGGCATTGTCTTGCAACTGTGCAGGGTAATTGGGCAGTTTTGCCACAGCTTCAAATTCCCGTTTTAGCGGATATTTGGCAGAATTGGCTGCGGTGATGATGATCCAATAGGTGTGTTCGGCTTTGAAATGAATCTTTTCCGTTTTTACCGAGGGGACTTTTGCCTCAGTTTGCCATAATACCTCTTTTTCGGCTGTGGTGATTTTGACTTGGTAGGGAGATTTTCCACCGGACCATTGAAGGGCTAAAGCGCGTTCCCCTGCTTTTATGCTGGGGATGACGCGGAAAGTCCTGTCCAGTATGGGCATAGCGAGCGATTCTTCTTCTGATTTCGGTAAATGGACACCGACAGAAGGATTGTGTGCGATAGTTAGCACATATTTGGCAAAATCTTTGAGCGCCAACCAGATATTATCGGTGAGTCCAATCACTTTGCATTCTTTCGATTGCACCGGATAGGGGGAATCTTTGTGAGTGATTTTATGGATTTCGCCGCATTGTATTATGTCAACGTAATGATTTCCGCTGATTTCAATGCGATCACCAGGATAAAGTGAAGCATATACCTGCATTGGGATGGTTTCAGTCCCGCGCTGGATGGTATAATCTGTGAATTCGCCGTCAAAATCATCAATGTTGCCTGCCGATGAAGTCGCAAACGCATTGAATGAGCAAGCCGCTAGGATGAGGCTTAGGTGTAGTTTGTTTTTCATACTAATTATCCTCATTTGTCAGAATTAAAGTATATGTTAAGGTCAATGCCATTAAGTTAAGGGCAGACACTTAATGGTGGCGTGTTCGCCCTGGCTATTAATCCGATTTCGGTTTCATTTTTTCATGATTAACATACTTCTCAATTTCATCAAGCTGAAACTGAGCCAAAATGTCTTGCAGTTTGAAATAGGGCAACACGTCTTCCACTTTTAAAGTGGATAAATACGTACTTCCCCACATTTTGCCCATTTCAAAAACTTCATCTGGGGTAAGTTCAACAGCCATCTCATCTTCTCCTAATTTTTTAGAAAACCAATATTTCCACAAGCCGCTTAGAAACCATTCTAATTGATGCGTCATCAAAGAACGGGCTTCCTTTAAAAGTTGAAATGCTTTTTGTTTTTCCTTTTTTCGACTGGCAAAACATTTCACAAACGCATTGTGAGGTTCATTGGATAATTCATTCAAAGAAATTAAAGGTATCGTCTTTAATAATGGGTTCTGGCTGCGATACACGCCATCATGTACAGTCTGCTCGTAACCAAATTTGGTGAGCGTTTCAGAGCAGGGTGTTTTAGCACTCATTAAAACCGTTTGCACCTCAACATCACTCAATTCATTGGCACGTTTATAAAATGTATCATATCCTAGCGTCTGTCGAAAAGCCACTTCATTAATCGATTCAGTATATTTGAATTCGATCAAAATTTGACGAGCTGTGCTATCTCGGATACCATCGGGTAGGCGCGATAGCTGTTCTGCGGTCCATTTTTGTCCCTCTCGTCGAAGTAATAAAATATCCGCTTCGGGCGGTTCAGTCATCACCTTAAAATCGAATTGTACCAAAATACCGACAGGTGAAAGTAAAGTCCTCAACAAGGTTCCTAGCAAGCGATGCCATCGGGTTTTGGAAGTCTTTGGAGTATTTTTCATAATAAGGTTATTGATTATTAATAAAGGTATGGCATTGCAAACATTGTCATTATAACTTTTACTGGACAACGTTTGCAACACCGCCCGAAGATGCCCTTATTGCCCATCCCCATACACCACAAACGCTGCCCAATGATATGGATTCTCATACACCTGTTTACTTGCCTTGCCTTGAATCATTTTCAGCTTAATTTCACGTAGGGCTTGCGCCATTTTTTTCCCTGCTTTGAGATTAGTAAATAATCCGACACTCAAATCTTTAGCCGAATATAAATCGACCGACCATAAAGTCACAGCAACGCGGGGGGTACCAGCATACATAAAGGCGCGGGTTAATCCCATAATCCCGGCACCACGCACATTTTCGCTACAACTGTTTCCAGAACAGCCGGTATTACAGGCTGATAAATTCACAAAATCGGCGTTGAGTGTGAGGGCGAATGCGTCTGCCATTGTTAAATAGCCTTCGGTCAAGGGATTTGATAAAACCAGGGCGGGTTGTTCTATCTTATTGATTTTATTAGGAATAACGCCATGCACCGAAAACATGATATAGCGATAATCATCCAATTCTTGTTTGTCATTAAGGGCAAATACGGTGCTACGACTGGCTCTGGCTCCTAAATAGAGTGCTTTACTATAATCGGCATTGAATAAATCCGCAATCTTACGTACTTCATCCGCAGTAGCGGCTAAACGGTCAAAACAACCATCCTTAACTGATTTAAGGTAGGATTCGGTGCGTAGTTGGGCAAGGGTTTCTGCTCCCTTTTTGTCACCTACACCACAGGGCGGATATTCAGGATCAGCAAATGCCAATAGCGGTTCCTGGGCATCAGTCTTGCTTTCTTCGTCGCGGATGATTTTGAGCAGCGATGCTGAGGAGAGATAGCTTATCGGATAGTCTTCGATAAAGTAGTGAAGCTTACCTTGTTTTGCGTTGTAGGATGTTACCAGCGAGCCAAAGGGTAATCCATATAAAGGTCCCGTGGGAACAATATAGAGCAATTTCGCTTCTTTTATCAATTGTTGTACTGCTTTTGGCAGCAAGGTTTGATATAGGTGCAGACTGGCAGGCAGAAATTCGCTATTAAAACTGGCGTTAGAAAGATAGCCCCGCAATTGAGCGACTTCCTGCTTTAAGGTGTCTTCATCGACTGGCAGGGTGAACATTTGAAAATGTTGTTTGCCGATAACCCATAGGATGGTTGTGCTTTCTATCCCTTCCTCTTTATCACCACTTAAAACCCCATAAACCAACATCATCTCACCCTGTTGTAAGACTTGATTTTGTAGCGTTGTTAAATCAACCGGTTGCGGGTATTTCAGGACATAGTATTTGGGAGATTCTGCTTTGATACGCGCTTTTAACTGGATTTCTGCTTGTTCAAGGGCAGTTTGTTCTTGTGGCGATTGAGCCTGTTGCCTTTTAACGGCAAGTGCTTGTTCTGCTTCAATAATTTCTGGATTCAAGCCGGCAAACCGCCGCGCCCCACTTTGCCCCATTTCTTCCAAAAACAAGCGCCCTTGTTTACGCTCAAAGGTTTCAAAGGCTTTGCGATCATAGTCTTGGTTCGGTTGGATAGCGTGTAGGGATTGCAATAGGGCAATCAGTTCATCATAGACAAATAATTTGTTTTGCATGAAAGAGGTTAAAAAGGTTTTATGTTCTTTGAGCAGCAAATTACGGATTTTCTCAATATTATCAAGTGCTTGCTCATAGTGTTGAATGGCAGGTTCGGGCTGATTAAGTTTGGCTTCGATGGAAGCTAAACCACATTGTGAACGCCAAGTTTCTCCTGAGCCTATAGCAATATTAATTGCCAGACTGTCTTGAAAAGCTTTTTTGGCTTTTTGATATTTGCCAAGGTTTTTATACACCACGCCGATGTTACCCAAGTCT
>QNES01000024.1 GCA_003645255.1 Gammaproteobacteria bacterium | reverse complement strand
TTGATTGTTTGGCGGGGTTTGCAACTGGAGTGTTAAATCTTGGTTTTGCCAATTATTTATCCCCCGATTTCCGTTAAAAAAATCCGAGGTGGGGCAACCATAAAGGATTGCCCCTACATGTCTACCCTTGAATATTGTAGGAGCAATCCCTTGTGCCCTTTTTCGGGATAAGGGTTTACAAACCCCGCAATGTTTTTATATTTTAAAACTCAGGCGGCAAAGCCGCCAGTTCAGAAGCCCAAAATACCGGTCCATCCAAACAGACATAAGTGGAGCCTATATTACATCGCCCACATTTACCTAAGCCACATTTCATACGATTTTCCAATGTCGTAATCATTTGATTTTGCTTAAAGCCGAGCCGCTCCAGTGCTTCAAAAGTAAATTTGATCATGATGGGGGGACCACAGACGATGGCAATAGCATTATCCGGGCTGGGGACAAATTCTTTTTCTAAGATGGTGGGGACGAAGCCGACATGTCCATTCCAGTCTGAAGTTTCACCGCCGGGATCGACCGTTTTGACGAGGGTGACATCTGACATTTCTTCCCATTCTGTTAATTCTCGTTTATAAACTAGATCATCTACGGTTCGTGCGCCGTAAACAATGGAAACTTCAGCAAATTGATCGCGCAAGTCTAAAACATTCCAGATAAGGGAGCGCAATGGGGGTAACGCAATTCCACCTCCAATGAAAATTAAATGCTTTCCTTTGAACTGTTCGATTGGGAAGGTGTTACCGTAAGGACCACGAAAGCCCATTGTATCACCTTCTGTGAGGGCAAATAATCCTGCTGTATTTTTACCAACATTCCTGAAACAGCATTCAATATGGTCCGTCCGAGTTGGGGAGGAAGCAATACAAAAAGTGCTTTCTCCAAAGCCAAAAGCGGAATATTCTGCAAATTGTCCGGCTTTAAAGTTGAATTGTTCGCGTGCTGAATCGTCTTGGAAAGTTAGATGAAAGGTTTTGGTATCCGATGTTTCTTGGATAACCTTGTTGATGGTCATTAGATGGGGTTGATAAATGTTCACAATACTTTTTCCTTTAATGTCTGAATCAGAATTTTCAGAATTTTAGAATTGACAGAATTAAAAGCTTATGGTTGAATTCAAAAGTTATTATTCTGAAAATTCTGAAATTCTGAAAATTCTGATTCAGACAATTAATCTATTCAAAATCAGGATCCCGTTGCAAAGCATTGGGTAAAGAGGCTTTGAGATCCACTTCTTTCATATATTCAGTAATGTCTAAATTAACGGGGCAGTCGCGGATACAACGTCCACAACCGACACAGCCCTGAGCATCAAATTTATCTAAGTAAATCTTAAACTTACACGAAAAACGATTGCGATAGCGTTTATATTGACTATCACGCGGATTATGTCCGGACGCATGTAGGGTGAAGTGATCAAATTGACATGAATCCCAGAATTTAATCCGATATCCTTTGCCACCCCGATTTTCATCGACAATATCGAAACAATGACAAGTTGGACACATAAAGGTACATGCACCGCATCCGATACATTTTTCACCTAGCCTTTCCCACAATTCGTCATCAAAGTTGCTCAATTCATCTAACCAACCTTTTATCAGGTGGCTGTTACGAATGCGGGTGATTTTGTCTTGTGCTTCTTTTCCTGCTTGAGTACGGGCTTGCGGTTCGCCGGGCCATTGAAACAAAGGCTCTAATATTTTTGCGACGATTTCACCTGCAGGCGTTTTGGGTTCGACCTGTAAGCGATTGCCAGGGATTTCAGTCAAATGTAAATCCGAACCGCGATCACTATCAGGTGCTAATCCCACTGAGGTACAAAAACAACTCATATCTGGATTCGTACAAGAATAGGTAACAATGGTCGTATTTTCTAATCGCTTGGTAAAAAACGGATCCTCAAACCCGGCATTCGCTTTAGAAAATACGGCATTCTGTGAACTAACCGAAGCCGCATCACAGGGGCGCACCCCAAAAATCACGGTTTTAGGATAATCATGATGCACTTCCGTCATCAATACCTTTTTGCCCTTGTTTTCAAACGCAAACAAGGGCTCATCTTTAACAAATAAAAATTCTTTAACGCCATTGAGGGGCAAAACACCTTGACCAACCGCATGATTTTCGCCCGAGTCTATTTGGGTGAGCATCATGACATCAATGGCATCTGGGCTTTCCAGTCGAGGTCGCAGTTGGGGTGCAATGACTCGAAATTCTGATTGGAGCAGAAGATCAAGACATTTGCCAATATCAGTTTGATTTAAGGTTGCTGTTTTCATTGATTGTTAAGCCTACTGGATAAAGTTTTCGCTATCATCTGTCATATAAGTAATCAACGGCGGTTTTTCCGTTTCTGAATAGCCTGACTTATAACCAAAAGAGCCTTGTACCACATCTTTCATCCGCTGATTGAAGAGATCGACTTGAATATCTACCGGGCAAGCGCGAGTACATTCCCCACAACCGGTACAACGACCTACCAGATGTAAGGCTCTGGTCAAATGCCAACCAAAAACGCCCTTTGTATGGGGGGCTTGATCAATCCAGTTGGGCGTCGTTCGATCCGTAATACAAATATTGCAGGAGCAGTGGGGACAAACCTCACGACATGCATAACATTTGAAACAACGCTCAAATTCTTTTTCCCAGAACTTAAAACGTTTATCAGTCTTCAAATTAAATAGATTAAGCACTTGGGGTGCTGAAACTTTATAAGGACCTGAACGGTCAACTTCTGGTCGTTCACCAGGGAAAAAGTCGCAGTCGTTAGGTATATGAACATCACATTCAGAACATTTAGTAGCCCGATTATCATCGCGTAAGCTGCCATCCCATTTGCTAAAGTGGGAAACTACGCCATCACAAGGTACGCCAAAAATATAGACTTCATCACGGCTTAACTGATTTTCAGCAATAAGTTGTGTAATCGCACGAATATCGCAGCCCTTGCCGATTATTCCAACCCTTTTCCAGCCTTTTTTGGGGTAACCCTGACGTTTATTCAGATAAACGGGCAGCGAATTGATACAACGCGGATCAAAAATGAGTCGATTAACCTCTTCCGGTTTACGAATAAACACCGGGGTGGTCCGAGTCGGATCACTGCCATTTCCATAACCAATTACTACATCAATTTCTTTATTTTCCAAGAGGTTATGCGCTTGGGTGCGAATTGCTTCTATCATGCCGCCTCCTTTACTAAATAGTGGGCATAAGGATCAGTCATGTCAGCATATTCACGGTGTTGTCCTAATTCCCGAATTTTGTCTGTAAAGACATCTATCACCTTCGTCCATTTAATGGCTTCAGCGGCTGAAATCCAGGAAAATTCAAGTCGAGCTAAGTCTATGCCATGAAAATCTAACAATTCCCTGAAAGCCAAGTTACGTCGCCTGGCGTAATAGTTACCTTCGTTATAATGACAATCGCCTGGGTGACAGCCAGAAACAATGACACCGTCCACCCCTTGTTCAAAGGCTTTAATCAAAAATTGCGGATCAATTCGTCCTGAACAGGGAAGGCGTACCATCCGTACATTGGGAGAATAATCCATGCGACTGGTGCCAGCCAAATCCGCTCCTGAGTAGGTACACCATTTGCAAACAAAAGCCATGATCTTGGGTTCAAAATCATGGCGCGTAATTTTTTTGCTCATTTTTAGAGAAATTCTCCTTTTTGTCTGAATCAGAATTTTACTTCGGAAAGAAATCCGATTTTTTCAAAAATCGGATTTCTATTTTCAATTGAGTCTGAAAATTCTAAAATTCTGATTCAGACAGACAATTTAGACAAAAGCCCCCTCAAAAGCCGTAATCTGTGCATATACCTGCTGATCGGTGTAACCTTCAAGTTCAATACTTTTTGATCGGCAAACGGTATTGCAAAGTCCACATCCTTGACACAGCCCTGGGTTGACTTTGGCTGCCCATTTTAAAAATTGACCTTGGCGATTGGTGATTTCAGTGCGGTCAATCGCGTTATAGGGGCAAACTGTGACACAATCCCAGCAATTCATGCAGTTTTTTTCATCGACTATTGCCACTTCTGGTTCGCGCTCTAATTCTTCACGAGAAAAGAGTTGCATCACTTTAGAAGCTGCCGCCGATGCTTGCGCAACGGTTTCCGGAATGTCTTTAACGCCCTGACAGGCACCTGCTAAATAAATACCGCCCGTGGAAGAATCGACAGGCATCAATTTAGGATGTTGTTCGGAGAAAAAGCCATGTTGATCGTAGCTAATTCCTAAATTTTTGGCGACACCCATCGCATCTTCTTGAGGCACCATAGCCGTCGCCAGCACGACCATATCCGCTTCAATTTCTAAAGCATGACCGGTAAAGGTGTCAGCCCCTTTAACCAAAATCTTATCGCCTTTTTTGGACAATCTGGAAACGCGTCCCCGTACATAATTCGCGTTTTCAGATTGAGCCCGGTTGATAAATTCTTCATAGCCCTTACCGCCGGCCCTAATATCCATATAAAAGACATAGGATTTGCCATGATGGACATTGTGTTGATAAAGCATGGTATGTTTAGCGGTGTACATGCAACAGATTTTAGAACAATACTCAACACCTTTGTTGCAATCTCGCGAACCAACACAGGCAATAAACACGACAGTTTCTGGTACTTTACCATCTGAAGGGCGACGAATTTCACCCCCGGTTGGACCAGAAGCTGAAGCTAAACGTTCAAATTCTAAGCCATTAATGACATCAACCAATCGCCCTGCTGTTGAACGGGGTAACGTTTTACGTATTTTGGCTGTCAGTTTTTTCGGTGTCATGTGTGGCGGGCGATAACCACCATATTCTTTATAGACATTGGGCATCAGTTTGAAACCGGTTGCCACAATGACTGCACCGAACTCTTCTTCAATCACTCTATCTTGCTGGGTGAAGTCGATACATTGTTGTCCACACACTTTAGCGCATAAACCACATTTGTCTTTAATAAATTTGGGACAATTTTCTCTGTCAATCACAGGCACTGTTGGGACAGCTTGAGGAAAAGGTATGTAAATCACGCTACGTTTACTCAAACCCATATCAAATTCATTTTCAACCGTGAAAGGACATTTTTCCCAACATTCTCCACAACCTGTACAATCTTTTTCTATCACACTTTTCGCTTTTAAGCGGATAGTGGCACGGAAATTACCAATGTAGCCATCCAACTTTTCCAATTCAGCATAACTATGAATGCTGATAAGCGGGTGGTTGGAAACTTCTACCATTCTTGGGGTCAAAATACATTGCGAACAGTCCAAGGTGGGAAAGGTTTCTGACAATCTAGCCATATTACCGCCCAAAGAAGGCTCGCGTTCCACAATCGACACAGGAATCTGGGCATTAGCTAAATCCAAAGCCGCCTGAATACCTGCGATACCGCCACCGATAATCAAAGCCCGCTTGGTGACTGGCATCTTGTAGCGTTCTAATGGCCGGTTATATTTCAACCGATTCACCATCATTTTAGTTATGTCTTTGGATTTAGCCGTCGCGATTTCTTTATCATCATGCACCCAGGAACATTGTTCGCGGATATTGGCAATTTCCACTTTGAAAGGATTTAGCCCGGCATCTTCTGCCGCTTTTCTAAAAGTGGCTTCGTGCATTTTCGGGCTACAGGCAGAAACAATGCAACCATCTAAATTATTATCTTTGATGGCTTTTTTGAACATTTCTTGACCGGGCGCGGAACACATGAATTTATAATCTTCCACATGAGCAACACCACTAAGTTCACCCGTTTTTTCAGCTACATCGGCAGTATCTACAGTACGAGCAATGTTATTACCGCACTGACAGACAAAGACTCCTATTTTTGCCATACTTTAATCTCCCCTCCAATCTTTGGATCACGAATTTTACAGATTGCCAATCAGAAATACTATTTTTTGGAAAAATAGTATTTCTTAGTGTGTTTTTCTGGTATACATACCTTAAAATCCGCGATTCAGAGTGAATCTTATTCGATTAAATGATCGGTGACTTTACATCCCAACGTCGTCTATTAACTTCATCAATAGCATAATTGGGAAGGATCATAGGGCTTTTAACCCCTCGATCTAATCCAGTCTCACTAAGCGTTTGACCATATTGGGTCAGATGATCCAGAGATAGCGTTCCCTGTTTTATTCCAGCTTTAACCGCTTTAGCAGCGGCTTTGCCGGCACGTCGCCCGAAAACGAGAATGTCTAGCAAAGAATTTCCCATCAACCGATTACGTCCATGAACACCCCCGGTCGTTTCTCCAGCAGCAAACAAATTGGGTATGTCGGTTCC
The DNA here is from genome assembly GCA_003645255.1 of Gammaproteobacteria bacterium. Lineage (GTDB taxonomy): Bacteria > Pseudomonadota > Gammaproteobacteria > Beggiatoales > Beggiatoaceae > QNES01. Next base: position 29,260 of record QNES01000024.1, on the reverse strand, counting down.
TGATTGTTCATCAATCTGAATACCCCCATTTTGATAATGCAAAGTGGGATAAACCAACATCGGGTATTTGGCAATATCAATTCCAAATCGTTTAAATTGAATATGTTTTGCAGGAAGTTCCCGTTTAACCGTGCCTTCGCCATGCAGTAGATCAATCATTGGGGAATCCAGCCAAACCCCTGGTCGCCCAGTCGGGGTAGTTATTCCTTTTTCTAAACCAAGACATTCGCGAATAATAGCTGCTGATTCGACATCACGCGGTTCTAGCGGAAAAACAAACTGGTTGCCCTCAATATTGGTTAATTGGGCACCCAGTCCACGTACCTTTTCAGTTACCAAAAGACCCACATTTTGTTCCGGATAAGAAGTACCTGTGGGATGATATTGAACAGAATCCATAAAACAAAGCTTTGCACCCGCACGATAAGCCATGACGAGTCCATCTCCAGTGGCACCATAATGATTAGTACAGGCAAAACCACGATAATGAAGCCGTCCTGTGCCACCTGTAGCGATGATGACCGTTTTGGCTTTGACGACCAAATAGGTCCTGGTTTCCATATTATGAAGGATGACCCCGGCACACTTGCCTTCATTATCTAATAGCAATTCTATCGCAGGCGAAAATGCTAAAAGTTTGATTTGCTCATTATGATTACGGGTTTCATCCCGTAATACCCGCATAATTTCTGCGCCGGTCATGTCACCAGCAGAGTGCATCCGCTTACGACAAGTCCCACCACCATGACGCACTTTCATACGTCCATCGGGATGTTTATCAAACATGACCCCTAAACTTTCTAGCCATTCCATGATCATGGGCGCGTCATTGGCCATTGCGGCTACCAATTCGTGAGTATTAGTAAAATGCCCACCCCCAATCACATCTAGGTAATGATAATAAGGCGAATCGGGTTCTTGATCGGCTGCTTGAATACCGCCCTCTGCCATCACTGTATTAGAATCACCTTGACGCAATTTTGTTGCCATGATAACTTTGCAACCTTCCTGCATAGCAGTAAGCGCTGCGGCTGTGCCAGCACCACCACCACCGATAACTAAAACATCGGTTTCCATATCGGGCTTAGAAAGATCAGGGTTAACTGATTCAATAATACTGCGTGACTCTAATAGGTCAACCAATTCTTCTGGAAGGACCTCTTCTTTGTTAGGCCCAATTCCAAGCACACGCCGTCCTTCAGTCGTATAATCAGGGTGGAATTGATTTAGCACTTCCTTACGCTGTTCAAGAGACATGGCAGGAAAATCATTCCCGGCGCGTGCCTGAGCAAGACGTTGAGGACGACTTGCCTCCACCCGCTTAATAAGTTCCAACATTTCCGGAGTATAACCGTCTGACATGATATTCCTTCCTTACAAGTGTGATTGATCTTTTGGCATCCATTCACCGGGTCCAGATAAATTAGGCTCCCGCTCCCGGGAGGTATATATTTCCTTGAGTTTTTCTCTGTCCATTTGACCTAATTCAGCTAACATCGTTTCATAGCGACCGGCGCGAACCTGTTCGGCTCGTTTTTTGGTCACTTCTGATCTAGGAATTAACTGAGCTGCGGCAATGCGCCGTCCGGCTAAACCCACTTTCATTTGGGTAATATTAGCCGGACAACGTACCACACAAAGTCCGCACATAATGCAATCAAATGACTCTTTGGCACCCCCTAATACATCACCTCGCTTGAACAAGGCAATATAGTTCATCACATCAATTCCCATCGGACAGGTCCGTGTGCAAGTGCCACAGCCTACACAACGAAATATTTCCGGATAAAGTGTAGCAATATGCTCATCCGGAGGCATTTTACTGTCAAGAATGCCAATATGATCTGCTCGATTGGGTGGAAAAAAGGGACTTTGCGCCAAAATCATGCCCGGTTCTACCACGGTTTGACAAGCCAAACCGGTATATATGCTATGGTCACCCAAAATACGATAAAAAGTACCACAAGCTCCACAAATCCCACCACGGCATCCACAACTTCGTTTAAATTGATAGCCTACATATTCCATTGCTTTGAGAATGGTTAAGGTTTCCGGCACTTTGTACCTTTGCCCCATGATATAGATTTCAATGAACCTAGCATCTTTGGGCGGTATAGTCCGATCTCCTACCATAGCAACGTGATTGATCTGCTTATTTTCATTCGGCATGAGATAATAACTCCTGATTATTTTTTCGCTTCAATTGGTTTAGCTCCATCTTCTAAACAGGCTGATAAAATAGACGTTGGATCAATGCAATGCCTTTCAAACTGATGTGGCTCAGTATCTAAACCCAATGCGACAGCCAGTAATTGAGTAAAATAAAAAATGGGCATTCCTTGTACACCAATATAGTGATCGGAACCGCGTCTTTCACCTTCACTCTGATCAAGATTAGATTGACAAAGAGGACAAGCTGTCACCAGTGCATCCGCACCGTAATCATTCGCTTCCTGAAGAATATTGTGCGAAAGTTCCAGTACCTTTTCTGGATCGCGCATGATCAGGTAAGAGCCACAACAGTCTACTTGACCAGGAAAATCAACGACTTGACAACCAATAGCCTCAAGAAAATCATGGAGAATGACCGGCTCTTCCGGATCATCTAAAGCCATTTCCTTTTGTGGTTTTAGTAAGAGACAACCATAATAAGGAGCCACCCGGAGGCTACTCATATCTCTTTTGACCATTTTTGCCAAATTATCAAAACCAATGACATCGCGCAAATATTCCAGATAATGCACTACCTTAATACTGCCCTGATATTGACGCTTCAAAAAAGCATTCAAAGTTTCCAACTTTTTGGGTTCTTCCCGAAAAGCGAAATCAGTGCGCTTGAGCGTGTTATAACAAAAAGAGCAAAGCGTAATGAGGTTTGCATCGATCTCTCGTTCCTGACAATGCTGTTCAGCTTCCAGTAAAATATTGGCGGGCGCAGCCAGCCCCATCAAATTATCTTTGGTCAGAGGAAAAGAAGCACCACAACAATTCCAAGTCGCAATTTCATGCATTTCAAAACCAATCGCTTTGGCACAATCCATCGCCGAGCGTTCATAACCTAGTGCTTTTGTTTTCAAAGAGCAGCCAGGATAATAGGGGACATGAGTAAGATTTTTAGACATAACTTCCTTATACGAACTTTCTAAAACCGCTGACAACGGCTTGTTGAGTCGAGTTAGCCAAAAATTCCTGCCCAAGGGCATGGAGAATGACCCGTGGTTTCATCCGATTCAAATGAAGCCGTTTAAGTCCTTCGACAATGGCAGCAGGGCTGACATTTTTGGGGCAGCGTTCTGAACAAGTCAGGCAGCCCATACAGGACCATATCGATTCAGAATTGACGGCTTTTTCAAATAATCCAAGTTTAAGATAATGAATCAGTACACTTGGAGAAGGGTCCATGGAAGCCGGACAACCGGCAGTACATTTACCGCATTGATAGCAGTCAGAAACGATCTCGCCTGTCGCTAGTTCCAATTCTTTGAGCGCAGATTGGTTGCTTTTCATAAGAATCTGCATTCTTCACCTCAATTATAATCATGATGAACTAAACATTAAAATCAATGTTCGTTCAAATTTTTTATTGACTTTAACATTTACCTATTACTCAAAATATCATAAATCACTTAAAATGAATTTAGATTTAAGATAAAAATTGACTTTAGAATTTTATTTTAAAATTCGACTTCTGTTTGGATATGTTATCTATAATATTCATTATGATGAAAATCAAGCCATAAGTGACAAAAACTTGTTAAAATCAGAATCTATTTAAAATCTAAACGAAACCCCAATCCTTAACGAAAGAATTTGTTCTGAAATATCGGATTCAATTTGATCAAAATCTTCATAATAATAATCATGACGAGTCAAAGATAGATCATAATAAATATTTCGCGTGATTGGTGCTTTCCATTCAATGCCTAAACTGGTGCCATCAGCATCACCTTTTGTACTACCCAGGGAAAAAGATTTATATGAAGCTTCCATTTTAGCGTATGCTGCACTGAATGAAAAAGTGCCCCAATTTTTAACAGCCCAGCCACCACCAGCTCCAATAAATAATCCTTTCCCTTCTAAAGTATTTTTAGCACCTGCAAAGGGGGAAGGTGCTAATTCGGTAAGAGTTGAACTGCCATATTTATAGCCAACAAAGGTACTAATAGAATCATTCACCGCATAACCTATAGATGCTGCAAAGTCGGTGCGTTCAAATTCTATGGTATTGGATAGACTATCAATGATTGATTCTTCATCGGTGGTAATATTTCTTTCGCCGGCTAAATCTATATAAAAACGTTGGTAAATGCCGGTGACACCGCCTCCTAAGGAGCTAATCTGCCCACGTACATTGCCATTATAAACCGAATATTCAAAATTTCTTGAGGACACAAAGATATTAGGGATAATTACAATATCCTGGGCCATACTGCTTTGTGCGGATAAACTTACAATTATCAGGAGCAAGTAATTGTTAATTGATTTCATAAAGAATTAAAAATTCATTTTATAATTCTTAATTAGGAATGAGAATTTAACAAAATCCTTTCGAAATCTAAACAAATGCGATCTCAATATATTTGGTACTCCTAAGGGCATCAAATGTTTTGGATTGCAAAACGTGAAGCAAAAGAACTTGTTAATAGATTAATATTCTCAAAAATATTTAAAAGCGTGGTTTCATTCTATCATTAATTTGTTGCAATCATTGAAATTTGGCGTAATTTGGGTTATATTAGTATATTAGAAAATTCTAACTGGAACATTGAGTTTAATTCAGGATACGCTATTGATTAACTAGTCAGAGGTAGTAATGGCATCTTCAAAACATCATTCAAATAAGGTAGAACAAGCGCAAGGTCTTTACGCCACGCGTGAAAAAATTTATCCTCGCATCGTGCTAGGATTTTTTACCCGCCTTAAAGCTTTAAGCGGTATCGTTTTATTAGGTATTTTTTACCTATTGCCTTGGATACAATGGGGGGATCGGCAAGGGGTTTTATTCGATCTGCCTGCCCGTCAATTTCATTTATTTGGATTGACTTTTTGGCCCCAGGATTTTTATTATCTCACTTTGTTGTTGGTGATTGCCGCTCTTTCGCTATTTTTCTTTACCAGTTTAGCAGGGCGGTTATGGTGTGGGTTTGCTTGTCCACAAACAATTTGGACCGATGCCTATTTATGGATGGAACGTTTAGTTGAAGGTGATAGGGCAAAACAAATCAAGCTTGACAATGCACCATTGTCATTCTATAAAATTCGCATTAAAGCAACGAAACATAGCTTATGGCTGATTTTTGCCCTATTTACCGGTTTTAGTTTTGTCGGTTATTTCACGCCTATCCGTGAACTGACTCAAGGAGTGATGTTATTTAATCTCAGTGAATGGGAAACGTTTTGGTTATTGTTTTATAGCCTAGCGATTTATGGTAATGCAGGTTGGCTACGCGAACAGGTGTGTACTTATATGTGTCCTTATGCTCGCTTTCAAAGTGCCATGTTTGATCATAATACGATGATTATCGCTTATGATGAAAAGCGTGGCGAGCCGAGAGGGGCGCGTAAAAAAAGTGGGGATTATAATACACAAGGTTTAGGTGAGTGTATTAATTGCACGATGTGTGTACAAGTCTGTCCTACTGGCATTGATATCCGTGATGGTTTGCAATATCAATGTATTAGTTGCTCCGCCTGTGTTGATGTATGCAATGAGATCATGGATAAGATGGATTATCCTAAAGATTTGATTCGTTATACCACTGAAAATAGGCTCAATGGCATACCCACCCATATTTTGCGACCGCGAATTTTTGTTTATGCGGGCATTTTATTGGCGGTGTTAATTGGGATAGGCTATGGTATTGCGACACGCTCGTTGGTTGAAGTGGATGTGATTCGTGATCGTAATAGTTTGTTTAGGGAAACGCCTAACGGAATGATTGAAAATGTGTACCAATTACGAGTGATGAACCTGGACAAACAGTCTCATGTTTATGATGTCACGGCGAGTGGGATTGAGTTGCTCACATTAGCTAAAGATCGTGAAATTGAAGTGGCACCAGGCAGTATCATAACAGTACCTGTACGTTTATTGGTGGTTTCAGATAAATTACTTAAACGCAGTACCATGGTGACATTCAAGTTGACGGCGCAAGATAATCCAGAATTAACGATAACAGAAGAAGCGCGTTTTTTAGGACCAGTGGTGGTTCGTCGTTGAAAACTGAGCGCAGAAAAATGGGTGAATGAATGTAATCAAAAACAATGGCTTATCTAAATATGCACACATCATTAGCCTTAGAATAAATTACTAAGGCTAATAGTTCAAGTCGGTTAAAACCGACTAAAAATGCCATCTTCATTAGTTGGCTTTAGCCAAATTGAGCTGTTAGCCTTAACCCAACACATTCTATTCTTGACCGCTCTGGTAACGAACAAATGTAATACCCACTTCACTCACCCCTTGATTAAAGGTTTCTAATCGCTCATTAGGGCTAAAATAACTTGATGACAACTTAAATGGAAATAAAGTTGGAGTATAATTCACCAAAGTATCAAGTGGTGCTGAGGCTTCTTTAGCAGCAATGAGAGCACCTTCTAATAACCAACTGGTTAATTGATTCTCGTTGACCGTTTTTTGTGGCATCGCCGCATAGATACCTCTCTTACCGGTATCCTTTAAAATACCCCAGTCAATCCAACAGCGTATTAATTTCTGGGTTGCAGTCGCTACGCCCTCCCGTTGCCCCATTTTTTCCTGCACTCGCTTTTGTATTTGTGCCATGGTGACCGTTTTTTGCAGACGTAATAAACGTCCAACATGTTCGGCGACGGTGGCAAAAAAAGGATAAATTGCCATCGCCATACCCCAGTGGACCATAACATGGTTTTCTTCGGGCAAGTTTTTGTACAGTGCTAGTCCTTCATTTCTGAAAGCTGCTTGGGATTCGGGTACCTTAACCCACATTTTTAATAAAATATTCACGGCTTTTTGCCTAACACCACTTTTAGCAGTGCTATTGATTGCTACCTTATCACTTAAATAATCCAGTAATGCTTCCCGAATTTCGGTAATGGTTTCTCCTTTTGAGAAACGTTCTACTGTAAAATCTAACCAGCTTAATTTTACAGGTTGACCAAAACCAATTTCGGCACTCTTACTACGACGTTTCATAATGTTGTCTCAATGTGAATGTGAGTGATCAATTAATACTATTTGGAAATTTCTTCGTTTTCTAATACATAAGGTAAATCCATTAATTTTAAAGCTTTACCTTGCTGACTTTGCCAATGAGTTTTATGGGCATGGCTAATTTGAATGACGGCTAAAACGATAGCACCGCCTTTAGGATAGGCGACGGCATTGAGAATTTGACCCACACTTTCATCGCTGTCACTGATATATAATAGCTCGCCGGGTTGTGGAATCACATCGGTGTCAATTATAGCAAGGTACATGCGGCGTTTCAGGGTGCCAAGGTAGCGCATACGTGCGACGACTTCTTGCCCTGTGTAGCAACCTTTTTTAAAACTGACTCCTTCAATGGCCTGAAAGTTTACCATTTGTGGTACAAAGGCTTCGGCAGTTGCCGGGAGTATTTGCGGTAAGCCGGCAAGAATATCTAATAATTGCCAGGCATTGGCTTCTACCGGATATGCTATTTTACTCGCACATTGCCATAATGCTTGTGGTATTTCAGTGAATACTATATAACGTGGGAGTGTACCGGGGATATGTAGCACCGTGATTGCGTTGACGGTTAAGCTGGCGTTTATGTTTGAAGGGGGTGTTTCGCCTAAGCAATCTGTCAATATTTGTGTACTATTGGGTCCGGCTATACCGATACGGGATAGGCTATCACTCATTTTTTCCAGTTTAACGGCGGCGCGGAGTTGATACTTATGTAGCCGTTTTATGGTGGAATCGACACTGTCTTGTGGTAATAGCAGATAATAAGCATCGTCGCGTTTAAATAGCCAAAAACTGACCAAAATGCGTCCCTTATGCGTACACCAAGCCGTTAATTGATGGCTTTCTGCTGTCACTTTACGCACATCATTAGTAAATTGTCCCTGCAAAAATTTTTCGGCATCATCGCCGGCGACTTTAATTAAACCCAAATGGGGTAAATTAGTGATTATATCACCTTGTGGTGTTTGTTGTGATTCTTCTTTCATATTATAATACTTTAAGTAAACGGCACTCTTCATATCCTAAACTACTTTTGAAGGGTGCCAACTAAACTATCTATTAACTGATCAATGTGATCTTCATTATGTAATGCTGAAAATGTCACCCTTAAACGGGCTGTTCCTTGTGGCACTGTAGGGGGACGAATCGCTGTGATAATGATCCCCCGCTCATAGAGTGCCTGACTGACAGCTAATGCTTTTTTAGAATCTCCCAATATAATAGGTTGTATTGGGGTAAAAGATTCCATTAAAGGAATTTGCTGTTTTTCAGCAGCGGCGCGAAAATAGGCGATAAGTTCATGTAAACGTTTCCGTCGCCAGGCTTCTTCGTCAGCGATAGCTAAACTGGCTCGCACAGTTTCTGCCAGGGCTGGGGGCAGAGCGGTGGTATAAATATAAGTACGTGCTGATTGTATCAAAGTGTCAATTAATAATTCGCTCCCTGCTACAAAAGCACCAAATACGCCAAACGCTTTACCCAAGGTACCCATTAACACTGGCACCTCATCGGTTCCTAAACAGTACTCTTCTAATATACCACGCCCAGTATCACCCAATACTCCTAAACCATGTGCATCATCTACCATGATCCAAGCTTGATAGGTTTTTGCTAATTTAACCATTTCAGGCAAATTAGCCAGATCTCCATCCATGCTAAATACGCCATCAGTGATAATTAATTTATGGGCAGCTGACGATTTTTTTAATAAATGTGCTAAAGTTTGTATATCATTATGGGGATAACGATAAATTTTTGCCCGTGATAATAAAGCGGCATCGACAAGTGAAGCATGATTGAGTTTATCCAAAAAGATGGCATCATGTCGCCCAACCAGGGCTGTCACGACACCTAAATTTGCCATATAGCCGGTTGAAAATAACAAAGCTTGTTCACGATTAGTATAGTCAGCTAATGCTTTTTCAAGGCTATGATGTGCTAAAGTGTGTCCTGTCACTAGGTGCGAAGCACCGCTTCCAACGGCATATTTTTCAGCACCTTGTTGCCAGGCAGTTTTTAAACGGGGATGACTGGCTAAACCAAGATAATCATTACTACAAAAAGTTAAATAGGGTTGTCCATTTATTAATAATGTAGGTGTTTGAGGACTATCATGTATTTGGCGAGTTCGATAAAGTTCTGCCCGTTGTTGTCGGAAAGAATTGAGAAAAGTATCCATATCATCCAAAAAATTGTGAAACGATGTAACTGATAACTAATAATTGATAACTGATAATATGAGTTCTTCTTATTTTATAACCGGTACTGATACTGAGATTGGTAAAACTTGGTGTACTTTAGCATTAATTCAATATTTCAAAAACCAGGGGTTACGAGTGGCGGGAATGAAACCCATTGCCTCTGGCTGTGATTGTACTAAAGCCGGTTTTAGAAACAGTGATGCAAAACAAATTTTAGAATTCAGCAATCTTAATGTACCTTATGATTGGAGCAACCCTTATGCTTTTGAACCCCCTATAGCCCCCCATTTAGCAGCGGATCAAGTGGGGAAAGTGATTGATTTAGAAAAGATTATTGATAAATATCATCGCTTAACAGCCCTGGCTGATGTAGTGGTGATAGAAGGCGTGGGCGGTTGGCGTGTACCCATTAATACGACGCAAAGTTTAAAGGATTTAGTATTAGCGATGAATGTACCAGTCATTTTAGTAGTTGGCTTGCGTTTAGGATGTATTAATCATGCCTTATTAAGCGCAGAAACTATTGTAAATGATGGTTGCCAATTAGTTGGCTGGATGGCTAATCCAATTGATCCACATTTCAACGCGCAGGGTTCCATAGATACCTTGTTGAAATTGTTAAAAGTCCCTTTATTAGCTCAACTGCCCTATTTACCTTCTCAACAAATTTCAAAATTGGCTGATGCTATTGTGCTTCATGTCGAATTTATTTCGCCATTAGGTGGTTGAATTTATATTGCTAACGGTTGAATTTTAGATTGCCGTATTCTGAAAAAAAAAAAGCAAAAATTCTTAGACTTAACACGCAAGGCTAAGTAGTTATATCAGTCTCATTCCGGCACCCTTCAAAAGTCATTTACAGTTAGAAAAAAGCATCAGAATAAATTTTCTTTTGTAGAAATATGAAGAGGCCCTTTATTCCTAAGAGAAAATAAAAAAAATGCAGATTAATTTCTCCCCTATTCGCACCCAGCTTATCCTAAGTTTTTGCTTATTGGCTTTAATACCCGCCTCGATTATGGGTATTTATGCCACGCAAACCACCACTGATGCGCTACGTAAGCAAGAATTAAATATTCAAGCGGGTATTGTCAAAAGTTTTAATCGTCATCTTGAAACATTTTTTGCTTCTACACAAAATGATCTGGTTTTTCTGAGTCAATCTCAGCCACTGAATTATTATTTGAGTAGGCATTCTCAAAATTCACCTACCTTAGAAAAAGCACGACAAGCTGTTGAAGAAGAATTTTTAGTCTTTTCACGTCGTAGTCAAGGCAGGTATTATCAAATTCGCTATTTAGATGAAACTGGGCAAGAAATAGTGCGAATTGATGCAGACGAGCTTAATTCACAAGTAATTGCGCCAGCACAGTTACAAAATAAAGCCCATCGTGATTATTTTCAAGAAACTATGCAACTTCTGGATAAGGAAATCTTGGTTTCGCCTTTAGAACTGAATCAGGAAAATGGAAAAATAGAAGTCCCTCATAAGCCAGTCATTCGCTACGCAACTCCTGTTTATTATCCTGATAGACAACCCGCGGGAATTGTCATCATAAATGTGGATGCCAGTCAATTTTTGTCATCATTAGGAAATACGTGGTTAGTTGATCAAGATGGTTATTATTTAGCCCATCCAGAAAGTGATAAACTGTGGGGAAGCCCCCGGGATTTAAACAGTGGCTATAGCCTGGCTCAAGATTACCCAAATTTAATGCCAACGATCTCAGAATTAACAAAGGGATTCATTAGCACCGAGCAGAACATATTCACTTTTTTGCGTGTTTCAATCCAAAAATCGGGTTTTTGGTACCTAATAACACAGCGTTCTAACGATGATATGCTACCTAAAATTAATACATTTCGTATAAACTTCGGCATGATTCTAGTTGTTGTGTTACTCATTGCTCTAATCATCGCTTTATTTATGAGTAGGCGAATTACCAATCCTATTGAGCATCTTAGCCATATCGTTAAACAAGTCGCGGCTGGTAATGGACAAGCCCGTGCCAAAGTTGAACAACTGAATGAATTTGGTACCCTGGGTAAAGAATTAAATGCCATGTTAGAAGTTATTAATGCCTCTGAAAAGGCATTGCAGAAAAGCACACAAGAAGCGAAAGCGGCTAGTCTTGCGAAAATTCAGTTTTTAGCCGGTATGAGCCACGAGCTACGTACACCATTAAATGCCATTATTGGTTATGGTGAAATGTTACAAGAAGAAATTGATGCACTGGGTAAAGCGGATCTGAGTAGTGATATTGAAAAAATTTATTTATCTGGTAAAAACTTATTGCATACTATCAATGATATTTTAGATATTTCCAAAATTGAAGCCGGTAAAATAGAACTTTATACTGAAACGTTTTATTTACCTAACATGGTAGATAATATTGTGCAAACCTTACAACCGCTACTGACCAATAATCAGGAAACCTTGGAAGTCCATTATGCTGAAGGATTGGGAGAAATGCATACCGATCTCATCAAATTGCGCCAAGTTATCTTAAAGTTGTTGAGCAATGCCTCTAAATTTAATGAACACCGTGAGACCATTTTTTTAGAAGTCTTAAATGAAAAAACCGAAGATGAAAAAGAGTGGATTATTTTTAGAATACAAGATCACGGTGTTGGCATGAACGATGAACAAAAACAGCAATTATTCCAATTATTAAGCCAACATGATCGATCTAGCATTGAGCAATATGGGGGGCTTGTCATTATTCATCATTTTGTTGAAATGCTGGGCGGAACAATCTGTATAGAAAGTGAATTAGGTAAGGGAAGTACTTTTACTGTTCGTTTACCGGCTTTTATCACCCCATCTGTTCAACCTCCTTTATCAAGAGCATCTACTGATATCGGAATATTAGAGGAAGGTAGCATGGTATTGGTGATTGATGACGATCAACAAGTACGGTATGTGCTAGAAAATTACCTGAGCAAATTGGGATATCAAGTCGAAGTGGCTGACAGTGGTGAAGAAGGATTAAGACTGGCGAAAAAATTACTGCCTGATATCATTACCTCAGATGTGATGATGCCTAAAATGGATGGCTGGGAAGTATTATCTCATTTGAAAGCGGATCCTGAATTAGCCAGCATTCCCGTCATTATGCTATCCATGATTGATGAAAAAAATGTTGCTTACTCATTGGGTGCATCAGATTACTTGACGAAGCCAGTTACTCGTGAAAATCTGTTAAAAGTTTTACAAAAATACCATTTTTCTTATAACGAGTCGGCTCGTCTCATCATGACTATTGATGATGATGTCGTTAACCGGGATTTAGTGGCTCGTATGCTGCGAAAGGAAGGCTTCAGAGTTTGTAAGGTTGAAGATGGACGAGTGGCGTTAAATGCGATACAGAAAAAACGCCCAGATTTGGTTTTATTAGATTTACAAATGCAGGAAATAGACGGCTTTGAGTTTTCTGCCAAGTTACATCAACTTGATGATTCCATTCCTATTGTGATTCTGAGTGCCAAGGATATTACAGTTGAAGATAGACTGCGCTTAGCTCATGTGGCTGGTATTTTCCAGAAGGGTTCATACAGTCGTGATGAATTAGTTGCCCTGGTAAATAAGTTGTTAACCGTTGATTCGTCGATGGGGTTATAAATTTTTAGTATGAGAAATCCGATTTTTGAAAAAAATCGGATTTCTTATATCCACTTTTAGTATTTTTTACTCATTCAAAAGAATTTCAGTTAACGGCACTTTAAACCAAAAGGTGCTCCCCTGGTTTTCATGACTATCTACGCCAATTTCTCCCCCCATATTTTCTACAAACATTTTCGCCACTGCTAATCCCATACCGACACCTTCGTAGACTCGTGTTGATGAACCATCGACTTGAAAAAAAATATCAAACAAATGGGCTTGTTGAGCAGAAGCGATACCAATACCGGTATCTTGAACTTCAAACTGTAACCACTGTTTGTCATCAAAAGATTCAATCGCTTGCACACGTAAAATAATTTTGCCCTGTTTAGTAAACTTAATGGCATTATCGAGCAATTTACTCAACACTTTGGAGAGCCCCTCTTGATAACCTCGTAGCGTTTTATGTAAAGAAGGAGCAATTTCAGTGGTGATTTGCACATTTTTATCGGGGGTGATTGACAAAAATATTTTTAAAACATCGTTTACCATTTCAGAAATCTGAAAATCACACATGACTTGATTGATTTCCCCTTTAAATTGCTGGGAAAAATTCAGCATATTGGTGAGAATATCCATTAATTGCTGGCTAGCTGTCATTACTGCATCAGTACATTCGCGCTGTTCTTCAGTCAATTCGGTATCTTCTATTAACATTTCAGTCATCCCTAAAACAATATTCATAGGGGTGCGAAATTCGTGACTGATATTGCGTAAAAATTCCGTTTTTAAAATTGAGGCTTGTTGAGCTTTATCATAAGACAGTTGTAAGGCTTCAAATAACGTATGGACTTTTTCAGTTTGATTCGCAACCTCACGTTCTAAGTTTTGGCGTAAATAAGCGAGTTCAAGATGGGTTTGTAACCGAGCTAATAACTCTTCTTTTTGGAAAGGTTTACTAACGTAATCAACACCACCGGCGGCAAGCGCACGAACTTTATTTTTAGTATCGCCGAGTGCCGATAAAAAAAGGATAGGGATTTTCGCCAAATCAGCCTCGTTTTTAATGCGGCGACAAGTTTCATATCCATCCCAACCAATCATAACAATATCTAATAGAATAATGTTAGGATGAAGTTGTTGAGCCAGTTTTAAACCATCCTGACCATTTTTTGCCGATACCACATTAAAATTTTGTTGTTCCAATAGGTTATGCAACAACATCAAATTGACTTGACTATCATCAATGATGAGCACTAAAGGTTTATTTATCATTTATTTGGGGATTGGGAAATGCAGTGATGAAGTAATTGGAAATTGGTGTAGTTATCCAGAAAAGTTTTGTCCCGGCTAAAAACTCGGCTGAAATTTATCTGGACATCTATAGCTTTTCATATAAATATTTTGTAAAAGACCTGACAGGTTTGGAAACCTGTCAGGTCTGAAAAGCTATACAATAAATAATAAAGTTTCTTTTCAGGATAATCCGGTTGAACCAAAGCCATCACGTCCATTATCTTCTAGTTCGTTTACCCATTTAAAGTTGACTTGGGTAATTGGGATAAATACCATTTGGCAAATGCGTTCTCCAGGATTAATGGTAAAAGGTTTATCGCTCCGATTCCAAACGGCGATTTTAACTTCTTTTCTATAATCGGAATCAATTAAGCCCACTAAATTAGCTAATACAATACCATAATTAACACCTAAACCGGAACGGGGTAGCAAAACCGCAGCCATGCTAGGATTATGAATATTAATAGCAATGCCACTACCAATAAGCTGAGTTTCATTAGCTTGAATGGTTAAGGGCTCTTTAATACAAGCTCGCAAGTCAATACCGGCTGAACCGATAGTACTGTATGTGGGTAAAGGAATTTCTTTACCCATTAAAGGATTAACAATTTTTGCTTCAATCGTGTGCATCAGTTATCAGTTATCAGTATTAATTAAGGGCAAGCCCTAGTTGTGCGTTCCTTACAAAATTCTCAATAGAGCTTCAATGTTTTCCCAATCATCAGATACACCGTATTTTTGAAAATATTTACAACGTTTCAGATAAATTTGCGCCACTTTATCATTTTTATTCACTTGTAAAACTTTTTCAAAAAAAGGTCGCGCATCATTGAATTCATCACAATGGTAAAGCACAAAACCTTCTTTAAAATGGGATAAGGTTTGCTCTTTTAATGTAATTATTTCAGGCTGATCTGCATCAAAAATTTCGTAAATTGTAACCTCTTGAGATTTTCCTTTCACTTTCACGGCATCAATTACTCGAATATGATATTCTAAGGGTTTCGATAATTTTGCATAAGTATATTCCGTGATTAAAAGGGAAACGCCATAAATTTTAGTTAGCCCTTCAACACGGGAAGCTAAGTTGACCGCATCAGAAATCACTGTTCCATCCATGCGATTTTTGCCACCAACCGTCCCTAACATTAATAAGCCACTATTCAAACCAATGCCAATTTTAATAATAGGTCGTTTGGGGCGACCTCGAGTCAGATTGTATTCAGATAATCTTTTTAACAAATTAATGGCAGCTTGTACGGCATCATCTACACGGGTTGGGAATAGAGCCATAATGGAATCGCCTATATATTTATCAATCATGCCATGATGTTGAGTAATAATCGGTTCCATTCGACTCAAATAAGCATTAATAAAATTGAAATTATCTTGGGGAGTCATTTCTTCCGATATTGAGGTAAATTCCCGAATATCACAAAATAAAAGAGTGATTTCTTTTTCAACTTGATCGCCTAATTGAACATCAAGAACACTCTTTTTATCTAATAGGGCTAAAAATTTCCGGGGAACAAATCTCTCATAAGCCGCATTCAGCTTAGCAAGTTCATCAGTCATACGAATGCGTTCTTTTTCAGCACGCTTGCGTTCTGTAATATCTTGAAAGGCAGCAATGGCATAAGCAATATTGTTATGTTCATCAAAGATGGGCGTTCCCCAAACCTCTATAGGAATCGTTTTATCGCTCTGATGAATTTCTATATCATCAACACTGGTACTTTCGCCTTGTAATGCTCGCACAACAGGTAATTTTTCTGACGGATACAATTGATTCGTTTCAGAACGATAAGCTTTATAACTCTCAGAAAGTTGTTCTGAGGTGGTATTGGGTGCTATGTCTTTCCCAAATAATTGTAGGGCTTTATGATTAAAATAGCAGGGTTTGCCGCTGGCATCAAGCACCCCTATTCCTACGGGTACCGCTTCTAAGAATTTTCTTAATTTTTTTTCATTTTCTTTGACTGAAGCTTTGAGTTCCTTGATATAAAGGTGTGTTTTAACTTTTGCAAGCAACTCGTCTTTAAAAACAGGTTTTTTCATATAATCATTGGCACCACTTTCTAAGCCTTCCACAATATTAGCTACTTGAGTGTTAGCCGTTACTAATAAAATAGGTAGCTCGTCAGCTTGCCAAGTTTCACGAAGTTTTCGTGTGACTTCTAAGCCCGTTAGATCAGGCATCATCACATCCATTAATATTATATCTGGCTTAGAACCATTTTCTATCAGTGTCAATGTTTCGATACCTGAACTCGCTTCTATAGTCGTGTAGTTTTTTAAAGATAACATGCTGACAAGTACACGGCGATTAATATTGTCATCATCAACCACTAAAATTTTATGAGATTTTGGTTTTAAGGTATTTTTAACAGGTATTTTTTCAGGGAATCCCTGCATACAAGCGTTAGTTTGCACAAGCTCGTTTGATAACTGATTTTGAGCTTTCCATTTTTCTTCACGCGATTTGAAATTTGAAATTTGAAGTTTGAATTGACTGATTTGTTCTTCCAGAAGCTGGTTTTCTTTTTGTAATCCAACATTTTTCGCTTTGAAATGGCTTAATGAGATTTCTAACTGGCGACTTAATTGACGGTTTTCTTTAAAGCTTTTAGAAACCTTTTTAAACCAAGGATACCAACCCAGGGGAACTTTTGGAATAGGGGCATCTATCCCCTTATTTTCATTTTCTATCTGTTTGAGCAAAAGGGTAGTGGGAATAATAAATTCTTTTTGAAGCAGACGAATAGTCATAACCGGTATTAGGGCAAGCATCAGTAACAAAACTAACAACCCCCAACTGATCGCTTCAAAATGGAAAAGCCCGGATAAAAACAAAATAACCACAAAAAATGTAGCTATTATAGTATAATAATAACGTTTAAAAAAATTCATTGTTTTAAAATTTTAATCGTTAGAATCAGGATTCACCTGATTTGTAGGGGCGGACTTCTTTGAAAAGACCTGCCAGGTTTAAAAAACCTGGCAGGTCTTAACAATTGAAAAACTTAATTTATGACTGTGCTTAGTATAAGCCAAAAACGGGAAGTTATTTCGTAGTCATTTCTTATTAATCCGTTGTACTCAAACTCTTCAGTTCTTCAGTCACACGAAGTACTTCTTCAATACATGTAATACCTTGATAAGCTTTAATCAAACCATCTTCACGCAAAGTTCTGAAACCTTGACTGCTTGCCAGTTGCTGCATTTCAGTCGCTTGAGCCCGCTTTAAAATTAAGGTTTGCAATTCATGAGTGATATATACCATTTCGTAAATACCAATACGCCCTTGATAACCAGTTCCTTGACATTGTGAACAACCTTCCGCTTTTTTCCACTGGGGCGGTTGTGTTGCCAATTCTTTTGGCATTAGACTTTTAACTTGTATTTGTATTTCTGCCATTGGCGTAATGGGTTGAGCACAGTTTGGACATAAACGACGCACTAGACGTTGAGCTTGCACGGCACGTACCGAGGTTGATACCAAAAAAGGTTCTACACCCATATCAATCAAGCGGGTAAAAGCACTTACCGCATTATTTGTATGCAAAGTTGATAACACCATGTGACCGGTCAAAGCAGCTTGTATAGCAATTTCTGAAGTTTCACGATCACGAATTTCACCTATCATAACAATGTCCGGATCTTGCCGTAAAATTGATCGTAAAGCATTTGCAAAAGTGTAGCCAATTTCACTATGTGCTTGAACCTGGGTAATGCCTTTTAGTTGATACTCCACAGGATCCTCAACGGTAATAATTTTTTGAGTACGGTTATTAACCGCATCAAGGGCAGCATATAAAGTGGTCGATTTACCAGAACCTGTTGGTCCGGTCACTAAAATAATACCGTGTGGCTCACTAATCCATTGATTAAATAAATGATAATGATCCGGAGCAAAACCTAATTTTTCTAAGCGATTCGTTTGACGCTCTTTGGGTAATAGGCGCATAACAATAGATTCACCGTGGACCCCAGGCAAACAGGATACACGAATATCTAAATCTTGACCACTCACGCGGGTATTTAAACGTCCATCTTGCGGCAACCTGCGTTCCGCAATATCAAGTCCAGAAATCAATTTAATACGGGAAGCAATGGCATTAAAACGTTCTTTAGGCAAATTAAGGCGTTCATATAAAACCCCGTCAATGCGATAACGCACAAAAAAAGTGTGTTCTTCCGGCTCAATATGCACATCTGAGGCGCGTTGATCGATAGCCTGAGATAGCATATTATTAACAAATTCAACCACCGGGGCGCCTTCAGCTAATTCGCGTAAGGTATTCACATCATCACTATCACCAAACTGATCCCCAGTATTAGCTTTAGCCAATAAATCAAGCAGATAGTCTAAATCTTGATTGCGAGCTAAATACCAAGTTATTGTTTTTTCTGGAAAATTTTTATAAAATATCTCATGAATTGTATCAGATAGGGGATGACGCGCCAGACAATGTACAATCGCATCGCTACCTTCCCAAGCCACAACTTCTTGATCTAGCCACCAGTCTTCTTCGATACCCGATTCTTTAATCATATCCAGCAAAATATTCACATCCGGTGGGATATTTTTACGTTCCATCACGGGCAACTGTAATTGTTGAGATAACACGCTTAATAGATTATCTTCAGATACCGCGCCTAGACGAATCAAAACTGCACCTAGTAGCCCTCCAAGGCGGGCTTGAAATTCTAAAGCGCGTTGAACATCTTGCTCATTAACAAAGCCTGCTTCAATAAGCATTTCACCTAAACGGGGTTGATATTTAATAATGGATTCATTTATAAAGTGTTCTGTCAACATAATTAGTCATTAATCTTAATCTTAATCTTAATTTGATATCTTTAATTTTTTTGCTCTGTACAGAACAAAATAGGAATTATATTTGTAACTGATTGACTTACAAAAAATGCTTTTGTACATAAAAGTTTAAATTGTGCCAACATGTAGTATAATATTATTTTACTTAATTTTACTAAAGGAATATTAATGAAACCACGTAGTATAGCCCTATTCACATTGGGCTTATTAATGACTCAAGTATCTGCCGAAGAAACGCAAAAGCCCATGAACGAAGCTGATAAACTCAGCTATAGTATTGGGTACCAGATTGGTACAAACCTTAAAAAATCAGACATAGGCTTTAACCAAGAATTAGTTGTTAAAGCTATTACTGATGTTTTTACCAATCAACAACCACCCCTTTTTAGCCAATCGGAAAGGGAAAAAGTCTTGAATGCTTTTCAAGAAGAAAGGAAGGCTAAAATGAAAGCAGCTCGCGAACAACAGCAAGCAGAACGCGCTCAACAGCAAGCAAAACATGCTCAACAAGCTCCAAAAAACCTCAAAGAAGGCGAAGCTTTTCTGGTTGAAAATGCAAAAAAAGAAGGGGTTGTCACGTTGGAAAGTGGCTTACAGTATCAAGTAATAACGCCTGGTACCGGCAACGCTCCAAAAGCGACTGATAAAGTGACTACACATTATCGTGGCACTTTAATTGATGGAACTGAGTTTGATAGTTCCTATAAACGGGGGCAACCTGCTACTTTTCCAGTCAAAGGTGTTATTGCAGGTTGGACCGAAGCCTTGCAATTAATGAAGGTAGGGGCTAAATGGCAGTTGTTTATTCCAGCCAATTTAGCTTACGGAAAACGAGGTGCAGGTGGTAAAATTGGTCCCAATGCCACCTTAATTTTTGATATTGAACTTATCTCAATCGTTGCTGAATAAGTTTCGACAGACCTGACAGGTTTCTAAAACCTGTCAGGTCTTGCTTAGCTTATTGGGTAGTTGTAATATTCAGTATGCGGCTTTCTTCATCCCACACCACATCATCATCTTCATCAACATCGACATGCAACCACAACTCTTTGCCATCTTTGATGACGCGAATATCATTGTCCGGCAGCACATCTTCTTCATTATCGACGACTGGTGGAGGTGCCTGTTTTGAAGCATCATAATTTTCCAGGATATGCTTAGCCTTTTCCATTACAATTTCTGCATAGTCAGCTTCCGCACCACCACCATTAACGGCTGCACCTCGATCCCTAGGACGAGATGTCTTATATTTATGCCCAATGCTAAAACCAATCCGGCTACCATCAGCGAAGGTTTCTATGATACTATCGGCTAGGATTTTTGCCAGTTTTTCCTGTCCCGCAGAGCTACGAACCCATTCAGCATGTTGTGGATTACTAACAAACAATGGTTCTAGCAAAATAGCAGGCATTTTAGTATGCTTCAAATTACCATTTCCACGACCATTATAACCCCCAACCAATATTCCCCCTGTACCACCTAATGGTACTTTAAATCCTTCAGCAACTAGCTTAGCATACAAACGTCCCCAGCTTTTACTCGTATCAGAAGCCAGTTTACCGGTGACTACCAAAGAGTACCCTGAATTGGGATTGACAGCGGCATTAAAATGGTGTTCCACATAAGCGGTACACTTATCTCGATTAGCCTGTTTTTGCCGCCAACTATAGTTGCCTTTGTAAAAGCGAACATCATACATATATTTTATATCTCCTGATTTCTACAAAGAATCATTTTAGGTATACTTCAAACGGGTAAGAACTGAACTGTTAGTTTTTGGAATTTGATTCGCTAATTTTCCGAAACAAAACAGAAAATCCAATATTAACCCGTTCATAGTATAATTTAAATTAATTTATTAAACAAAGTTAAAATTATCACATAACAGTCAAATTAGATCAAGACAAATCATTTTGTCATAAAAAATATAGCCTGAATAAAAGTTTTAGGGCAACCACAAAGGTGTACAGCCAATTTTAATATTTGATAATCTTAAAGATTATAATTCTATTGTTAATAAACCCAAAATTAACCATTAAATAAAAACCATGATTTTATTGTTGGCATTTAAATTTTTTAGTAGGGGCAAGACTGACTGGTTGCCCCTAATATTAATGGGATTCTTGGTAAGTTGTACCCAGGTCGTTCCAATCCCTGAAAATCTTGTGCAACCGACAGTCCGTGAAGAAATTATCATCACGCCTTCAGAAATGTTAGCCAAATTTCAAGCACCTGTTGTCGATGTTGCAAAAAATTACTATTTAGGGGCAGGTGATGAAATCACAGCTTCAGTATGGGGATATCCAGAATTATCCGGCAAGCATATTGTTGGTCCAGACGGTCGAATTACTTTACCATTAGTGGGCAGCATACGCCTAACTGAATTATCTCGGGAAGAAGCCGCACAAGCTATCACGAAAAAACTCACCCCCTTTTATATGGACTTATCCGTTGCCGTGCGGGTAGATAGCTATGCCTCCAATCGTATATTAGTATTAGGGCGGGTTGCTCATCCTGGGGAAATAAAATTTGGCATGACAGCCCCTACCCTACTTGAAGCCATTTCATTAGCAGGTGGTTTTGCTGAAGCGAGTGGCTTACAAGGAGATGCACAAAGTTTGCGTTTCACTCACAGTGCTATATTTCGAGGACGTGATCAAATTGTATGGATTGAACTTCAACCATTGTTAACCGGTAAAGATTTATCTCTCAATCTGAAATTACAACGTAACGATATTGTTTATATACCAGATATAGAAGAAAAATTAGTCTATGTACTGGGGGAAGTTCATCGACCAGGCGTTTTTCGCCTAACACCTAATATGTCTTTTATAGAACTACTAGCAAGAGCCGGTGGACCCACCAGAGATGCCGCGCCGGATAGAATTAACGTGATTCGCCCTGCCCAGGGTATCAATCAACCTATGGCATTGAGTCAATTAATCGCACCCAACCAAAAAGTGAATGTCGCACTGACTGAAGGTGATATTGTTTATGTACCTACTAATACCATTGCCAAAGTTAATTATGCGATACAATTTTTAAATCCTTTCAGCACCATGTTAGGTATTTATGCTAATATTGAATCTGTTCGTGCCAATACTCAACTTCGCAAGCTTAACCAACAACAAGAACAACTAGAAGCGGAACGTGCAAAAGTTGAAGCTGAAATTGAAGCCAGTTCCGGTTTGGAATAACTAAACTTTATGTCTACTCCTATATCTACAACATCAACTACTTCAGAGCAATCTATTCCGACCGGTAAATTTAAACCACTCGTTAGCCTCTTGAAACATAAATGGTTAGCGTTGTTTATTATTATTATGGTTAGTATGAGCGGTTTTCTTATGCTTTCTAAGGAAGAAAAACCGGTTTACTCAACAACAGCCGTTTTACTGGTATCACCTAAATTTACGCCTAATTTGGCTTCGGAAAGAGGTATGGATCTACAGCGTACAGAATATCAATTGTATATCAAACAACAGGTTAACTTGATCACGCGCAGCGATGTTTTGCAAGAAGCACTCGAAATGCCAAATGTACGGGATAATTGGTTGTTGCCTGGGGAAATACTCAATCTGGGTAAAATGCGCTTAAAACAGGCTATTTCAATTAAAAATAAACGCGGCGACCCGTTTATGACTATCACACTCATCGGAAATAAAGCTAAAGGGTTAGACATCGTACTTAATGGTCTTATAGATATTTATTTAAAAAAATCCCAAGCCGAAAATATTTATGATAGCAGTGGTCGAATTGAAAGATTGGAACAACGCAAAAATGAATTAGAACGTTTAATTTCCAAGAATCGGGAACACCGCACTCAAATTGCTTTAAAACTAGGGGTAACCACTTTTCAAGAAAACAGCTCAAACATTTACGATAATATTCTCATTGAAACGATGCAAGCGCATACACTGGCACGTCGCCAGCGTGTTGAAGCTGAAACTCGTTTAGCGACACTGACTCAAAAACAAAGTGGGTCACAAACGATGTTGGACATACTTGTCAATGAAATGGTTGCCAATGATAGTGTGCTAAGAAGTTTTCAAACAAAGCTGACGGATCGGCGTACCGAATTACTAACCCAAATGTTAGGATTAACTCCCAAGCACCCGAGCCGACGTCGTGCCGAAAAGGAAATGGCTAAAATTGACCGAGATATTGAACAAGCAACCAATAAACTATTTAAAGAAATCTATAATCGCTTGTTAGAAAAAGCGAAAGCTGAAATTTACCAAGCCCAAAGCATTGAACAAGCATTAGCAGCCGAATTGAAAACACAGCGTCAACAAGCAAACCACTATGCGACTCTCTATAACAAAGCACTGTTGCTGAGTCAAGAAATGAATCGATCTGAACGACAGTTGGAAAAAATTTATAATCGTATTGACTTTTTAAATACTGAAGCCAGTGCGCCTGGATTTGTACGTTTGGACACGCCTGCTAAACAACCATCCTCTCCTCTCAAAGGTAAACGCCAAAAAATGCTTTTAATGCTTGTTGTTGTGGCACTTGGCTTAGGAATCGGCACACCTATTTTAATAGATATGTTAGATCGGCGCATACATACGCCAGGTGAAGTACATAAAATGCTTGGTTTCCCTCCGCTAGCTTGGATTTTGGAACGTCACGATCTCAAGACAGAACAATTCGCCAATGATTATTTGCGTCGTATGGCATTAGCATTAGAACGTGATTGGCATTCCCACAAAACCACCACTTTTGTTCTAACCTCGGTTAAACCAGGCGGTGGTACAACAACACTCATCTTAGAACTCGCCAACCTTTTAAGTGAATTAGGAGTGCGTACTTTGGCTTTGGAACTTAATGCGTTTAAACATGATGATCGTTATAAAGGAGCAAGCCCCTACAATAGTTTGACAACTTTATTAAATCAAGATAGTCCACTCAGTTCACCTGAAGCGTTGGTTATTCCAGCCACGGCAGATTTACCGGATCGTTTACCCATTGGCGAAACATCAAAGCGTTATGTTACAACTTATGGTAAGTTGCGACCGGTTATTGAGCAACTGAATGCACATTATGATTTAATCCTTTTGGATACACCGCCCCTGTTATTGTCATCTGATGCAGAGTTATTAGGTAAAATTGCAGGCGGTGTCTTACTGGTGGTTGAAGCAGGAGCGATTACCCCAGGTGAACTCAAGCGAGCGGCACAATTACTAGAACGTTTAAATCCGCCAGTAGTGGGTTCTGTGCTTAATCGAGTCAAAGTATTCCGGGGGGGGGGTTATTTTGCGAAGCTCTTGAAAGAATATGAGCAGGGCAGCAAAATACGCCGTGGCTGGATTAAACGATTTTTATGGCATTAAATCAATTAACCATTAACCATTAACCACTAACTATTAAGTTCATGAATAAACCACCATTATCAGTCGTTATCATTGGACGCAATGAAGGGCAACGTCTCGTTGATTGTATCCGCTCAGTACAAAACATGAATGATCCCCCTTCAGGGATGGAAATCATCTATGTCGATTCCGATTCTACCGATGGCAGTGTGGATCGTGCCAAAGCGTTAGGTACCAAAGTGTTAGTTGTACATCCAGAACGCCCAGCCGCTGCGATTGGGCGAAATGCCGGATGGCGTGCAGCAAAAGCGCCACTGATTTTATTCCTTGATGGTGATACGATTCTTCACCCAGATTTCGTCAAAGAAGCCACACAATCTTTAGACAATTCGCCAAAAGTGGCTATTGTGTGGGGACATCGCCGTGAATTATATCCTAATGCTTCTTGGTATCAGCGGATTTTAGATTTGGATTGGATATATCCGCCTGGACATTCAGATTTTTGTGGCGGAGATGCGTTGATACATCATCATATATTGGAACAAGTCGGTGGCTATAATCCACAGTTAATTGCTGGGGAAGAACCAGAAATGTGTCAACGTATCCGTACTCGCGGTTATAGTATTTTACATATAGATAAGCCGATGACTTTACATGATTTAGCTATAAATCATTGGTCACAATATTGGCAACGGGCAATACGGGGAGGACATGCCTATGCCGAAATATCTAGCCAATTGCGTGATACCAAAACACCATTATGGCAACATGAGTCACGCAAAAACGGGTTACATGCTAGTATCTTGATAGGTATTTTCATCGTTGGCTTGATAATCAGCTTAGGGTTAAAATCACTATGGCCTTTTTTTGGCAGTATACTATTGTTTTTATTACTGAGTCTGCGTAGTGCATGGCGAGCGCGTTGGAAATCAAAAAATCTCGTCACTTTATTTCTGTATGGATTACATTCGCAATTTCAACATATTCCAATTGCCGTTGGACAATGGTCCTATTATTATCACCGTTGGCGGGGACAACGGCGACGTTTAATTGAATATAAGTAACTACTCAGGGCGAACACAACTCAAGCCCTGAGTAGTTACGAATATAAATAAAATAAGGATAAAAAGTGTTTGAAAATATTCGTGAAGATTGGCAAACGTATCAACATGATATTACCCGACAAGGACTTTGGGTTATGTTAGTCTATCGCTTTGGACGATGGCGTTATACAATTAAAAGAAGATGGATACGCCTACCTTTTTCTTTTTTATATAAAGCTTTATATCTGTTTATTCAGATTATCACCAGCATTGAACTACCTTGCGAAGCTAAAGTTGGTAAACGTTTTACTATTGAACATTTTGGTGGCATTATTGTCAGTGGAGATTCTGTTTTTGGTGATGATGTGGTTATTCGCAATGGTGTCACGGTAGGATTAAAACATACAGGTGTGCGTGGATCTCCTACTATTGGTAACCGAGTTGATATTGGTGCCGGTGCTAAACTGTTAGGACCTATTCATATTGGCGATGATGTAGCAATTGGTGCCAATGCTGTTGTAATTAAAGACATACCTTCACATTCCATAGCAGTCGGTATTCCAGCGAGAATTATTCAGAGATAGTTTTTTTCGTTCCCACACAGGTGCGTGGGAACCAGAAAAACCAGATTTACTCCAATCAACTTATGTAAAAACCGGTTCAACTACCGAAAATACAGCAGATGGGGAAAGTCTGCTTATCCTACCCAATTGTTTTAATATGCAACAAATCAGCAGTGCGACAACCAGCCTTAACCAAGTCAATCCTGGCATTAAAACCGTTTTACCTCAGCTTGCAGGCAATACAGTGCTTGACATAGGGGGTGGAAAATATGACGCAAATAAAATCTACGCCGCTGGGCTTGGTGTCACATTGTATGTTTATGATAAATTTAATCGTTCTGAGGCTGAAAATGTACAAGCTTTAGCCTGTCATCCGGATACGATTGTTTGCAATAATGTACTTAATGTGATTGATGATGGTCAAGCTATGCGAAATTTGATTGCTTTATGCGCCTCTTACCGGGTCCCCTGTTATTTTACGGTATATGAGGGCAATAAATCGGGAATTGGTAGCCATTCAAAAAAGGGCTGTTGGCAACGCAACTGGAAAACGGAAGATTATATCCCGATTTTCAAAAAATATTTCAAAAGTGTGGTTTGCCAGGGCAAACTAATTATTTGTAGGTGAAAGAGCAGGCAAACACACAGGCCATTTTTCTTCTTATGGTGTGTTGAAAATTTTTTTGATATGGGAAAGTAAGAGTTAAACCAATTGCCTAACGAGTGTGACCTTAATCTAAAGTGCCCAATCGTCTGGGATTCCGATTTTTTGAAAATGATCGCAGCGTTTCAAATAAATTTGTGCGACTTTATCGTCTGGGTTTATTTTTAAAACTCTTTCAAAGAAAATTTTTGCCTTTTTAAGGGCAGTCTTGTGATAGAGCATCACGCCTTGTTTAAAATCAGATAGGGTTTCGCTTTTGTTAGCCATCATGCTGGGAGAATCAGTGTCAAATACCTCATAAATGGTGACGACTTTGGATTTTCCTTTGACTTTGACGGTGTCAATGAGGCGAATTTTATATTGTGATGGCTCTTTTAATTTTTGATAAGTTTCCGTAGTGATTAATAATGAGGTACCATATTTTTTATTCATTTCCTCGACACGAGAGGCTAAATTCACGGCATCGGAAATCACGGTGCCATCCATGCGATTTTGCCCACCAACAATGCCCAACATTAATAAACCTGTATTGATGCCAATACCCATTTTGAGTTTGGGTCGTTCTGGACGACCTCGCGTGAGATTGTAATCTGCGAGGGCTTTTAACATGTTAATCGCTGCTTGCACCGCATCATCGGCATGAGTTGGAAACAGAGCCATAATTTCATCACCAATATATTTATCAATCACACCATGATGTTGATCAATAATCGGTGCCATTCGTCCTAAAAAGGCATTGATAAAGTCAAAGTTGTCTTGTGGGGTGATTTTTTCTGACAAGGCGGTAAAATCACGAATGTCGCAAAATAAAATGCTCATTTCTTTTTTAATTTGGTTTCCTAATTGGACATCCAGAATGCTTTGCTTTTCTAATAAGCTTAAAAATTCACAAGGGACAAAACGTTGATAAGCGGCGTTAATTTGATAAAGTTTGTTTTGTTGTACTTTTAATTGACTCGCCAGCGCATCTAGTTGTTCATTTTTAACTTGGAGTTCTTGATTTTGTTTATGAAGTTGTTTTTCAGCGCGTTTGCGTTCTGTGATATCCAAAGCATATTCAATCATTTGATTAATTTTGCCTGCCGAATCATGAATAGGAAATCCATGTACTTCGACATTGATGGGCTTGCCATCTTTATCAAAATGGAGATGTTCCACCATCACCGGTTCTTTGGTTTTCAGCACTTCTTTAAGGGGGCAAGGATCTTTTATCCCGGTGCAAGGTTCGTTTCTTTTATGTGTCAGTGCATAACAAGTTACCTGGGGCTTTATGCCCAAGGCTCGTGTAGCGGCATTGGCTAATTCAATCTGGTAGTTATTCGTGTTAATCACATGGAAGGGATGATCAAGCGAGTCTATGACATTTTGTAAAAATTCAGTATGTTTAATTTTGATTCGGGTTAAAAATGTAGAAACGATGAACATTAATATGATTAATGCTATAAATGGCAATGCCATGTCTCTTAAAATCTGGTTGGATTTTGCCTGTAATGTCTGTGGGGAAGCATGAGAAACCATTTTCCAATAATAGTTTTGGGTCCCCTGCTTTGGACTTTCTGAAAGCGGATAAATGGTAATAAAGGTAAATAAACCATTAGAGGTATAAAATTGATCTGATTGCTTTTGAATAATGCGTTGCCATTCTGCTGGAAAGCGATTTTCAAAAGTTCTATTATTGCTATCTTTATACATAAAACCCCATTCATCTTCAGGAACGATTCCCTTTAGCCAAAACCCTGCCGCATTAAGAAGCACGATATGATTAGAAGTATTTACGCCTTTGTGATCCCATTTTTTGAGTAGCTTGCTTCCCAAATAGTTCAGTAATAAGATACCTTTTTTTTGCCCGTTGCTATCAAAGACGGGGGTTCCAAAACGAATGACTGGCTTTTTTGGGCGTTCTATTTCCCCTTTTTCAATGTTTAAATCTAACGGTGAAACAAATATTTCGCCTCGCCCTAAAATAAAGGTATCCCGAAAATAATAGCGTTTGGACTGAAGCTGAAGTTTTTGGCTGGGAACAGGCGTATTAAAATTAACGCGCACCACTTCCATTCCCGTTTCATTTAAAAAACGAATCTGATCATAAAGCTTTTTTCGCGTTATAAACAGACGATATTCTTCCGCTAAAATTTGCCAATGTTCTTTGTTATCTTTATCAAGAGATACTTGCAATTGACGTTGTTCAGCTAAGAATGTTAAATCCGATAGGATATAAGTGAACTCGTTGATAATTTGTTCATTTTGTTTATTTAAATTCGCTATGGATTTTTTTTCCAATAATAGTTTGTTATAATTGACGCTTTGGTAATAAATAACGGCACTGATGGAAAATATAGGTAATAATAACATTAAGAATGTTATCAGAAAGCGTTTTAACATTTTAGTTAGTTATCCGTTTTATATTTTACTGATGAATAAAGGGTGTGTCCCACCTATCCAACGGGCTAGATTTCATAAATAATTGATTTTTAATGAAAAAATACCGTTTTGGCTCGAATTTGCAACCTCTCAAAAAATGGGACTGCAAATTTTTCTCAAT
>QNES01000023.1 GCA_003645255.1 Gammaproteobacteria bacterium | reverse complement strand
CGTCACACTGCATATGTCATTTCAGAATAAGGTAAGCTGTTAAAACATTGTTCACAACATACCTGCATAGAATGAGATAATTGATAGTGGGCAAAGGTTTGATATAGCTTTTCTATTATCTGTGTTTTCATTTTTTCAACACCATTCTAGCAAGCGTATGGGGTATTGTGTTATTTAGAAAATATTTGTTTATAATATACCAAACTATAATTGTCAATAAAATTTTCATGTTTAATGATATATGCTATTGCTCCTGCATTTAGTTATTGTTTTTCAGATAAATATAGCATTTCCCGTTTGAATAAACGACATAACAAACCTTCAAGGTTTTGGAAACCTTGAAGGTTTTTGTACTCCACCTAATCGTGAAACGCTATATATTAGAGTTGTCTGAAAAGCAGGATTTTTTCTTGACAGACAAGTCTATTGACTATCGACTCTTATAGAAACTTTACAATTTATTAAACGGCTCCGCTCGTTTTATCAATTCTTCCAGCCCTGGTTCATCAAGGTTGCGTGGTTTACCAGGATGGATACAATCAACTGGACAAATTTCAGCCCCCTGAACTAATTGGGCATAAGTGCCACTATTTAAGTCACCCAGTACCGCCTGTTTACTGTCATTATAAACAAACAGTACAGTGTTGATATTGAGACAATCGTTACAACTGGTACACAAGTCACTATCGATCCAAGGATCATCAAAAACGACTTCTTCTTCAACTTCTTCCTCAACTTCTTTTTCAGCGACTGGCTCAGTAACCACTTCTGTGGTAGGTGAAATGGTTGGCTTTTTAAGAACTGGCTGTGAAGTCGTTGTCAAGTCTAGCCCTAATAAAACATCTGTCAACCGTTGCATAACCTCGCTAGCCGTTTCTTGACGAACTTGTTCTAATTCATCAGTGTGTTCGGCTTGTAAATGTTCACGCTTTGCCAGTTCTTCGGCTTGAACTTCTTCACGCGCCTTTTGTACCGCCATGTCAACATATTTATTGCGAATACCTGCTAATTCTTGCAATGTGCGCCAGTAATTAAGGCGATCTTGGCAAGCAAAAACGAGAGGGCGTGAAACGACCAATTTGCGTAGTTCACCTTTGCCATTGACAGCCCATATAAAAGGAATCAATTGGCAATCATTCTTCTGGCAGTTAGATAAATATGTTTCAATAGGAATTAAATGTTCACTTTCAACTCCGATAGGAACCAAACGAAAATATTTATGAGTGCTTGGTACCAGAAGTGCGTAATCAGCAAAAGTAAACGCTAAATCCGTTGTGATGATTTCGCCCTTTTCATTCTGATATTGAAAAGACTGGTGTGACCAATCGACTGAAGGTTGTGGATTGCCCGTAAAGTCCATGCGATCTGCTGACGCATCACCTGCATCCGGGTTAATATAAAAAAATGGATGTGCCCGACTTTCAAGAGCCGCCCCGGCAACTAACCAAGGATTAATACCATCCACAAAATGTTGAAGACCAATATTAATAATATGTAAGCTGGTACGGGTAGCATCTAAGGCGGATAAAAACTGGGTTAATAGATGCTGCTGCCTGGCAGAAGAAGATTGTGATACAATGGCTTGTCGATGGCTAATACCAAAGTAACCCAATTCAAATCGGTAATTGAGAAAGAGCTCATCATCAGACAAGGAATGAGAATTACTGTGTGTCCGATCTTTCACGAGAATTTGTACAGGTCGTCCCGAACTCAAGAGGCGCGAAAGAGCTGTCATACCTTCACCAGCCGCTCGTTCCCCTGATTCCAAAGCAACCACTGCCGGTAAAAGCAGTATTTCTTCTTTGGAAAATGCTTCCCAAGTAAAATTGGCAAACCAAGGATCGTGAATAGCCGGATCGTAGATGGCATTGATTTCCAATTGGGCAATGCGTGTGGCACTGAAAATTTTCGCCCAGAAGGACACCTGTTGCTCAAACAATTCGGTTGCCTTAGCACAGGGGTCTAAATCGCTAAACATTTCAATGTCTTGCCTATTTTCCAGATGAACACCTGTCAATTCTTCAAGATGAACAAATCTAATTAAAATAGGATCATCGTTTTGTAGATACGTTTCCAAAATCTGTAGAGCATTTAAAACTCGTTCACGCCGCTGTGCAGGCATGGTGACCGAACTTTGTGAATGAGCCATCATATCAGATAATAAAATGGGATCAAAACGCGAATTGGCGGTACCAACACTATTAAGTGCTTTTTGAGGTT
Organism: Gammaproteobacteria bacterium; assembly: GCA_003645255.1. Lineage (GTDB taxonomy): Bacteria > Pseudomonadota > Gammaproteobacteria > Beggiatoales > Beggiatoaceae > QNES01. The sequence goes on along the minus strand of QNES01000023.1, from coordinate 34,065 downwards.
CAACGGATTCATCCGATTTACGCCAATCAATATCTAGCAGTGTTTTCAGATCATGAATAAGTTGTTCAATTTTTTCCCTGAAATGAGCACGTCTAGGAATAATACGACTGCGTATTGCATGATTCAATAAATGAATGCCTGCATAGTGTCCATATCCCAGTATTTCACCACCTGCTGGTATTAGTTCAAGCAATTTATCAAAGTCTGCTTGAAAACGGGCGTGATTTTCCTCATTCAATCCGAGGTCCTGTTGTAATGCAGGTCCGATTTTTGACAATAGGGGAAGAGCAGGAGTGGCTGCTTGCTTGCATTTGAGCTGATTACGCAACTCTTTTTCGATACGAGGCAAATTGTCCTTTAAAATTCTGGCTGCTTCCGTACTGGGCGCAAACGATTCCACCCATTCTTGTAACGTAAGCGATATGGGTTTAGCTAATTGCTCTGCATTAGCTTCAGTATTGCTCGTGGGATAGAGAAACAGTGGATAATTATAGCGCACCTTTGACGCATCTCGATAGGCGTGGAGTAGGGCTGGTACATAATCATCTCCAACGACTTCTGTCTTTTCGATGATACTGGGATCACCTAAATGAAAATGGCGCAAAGTGTATAAAAGCTCTTCAGTATTTGAAGGGGCAGCTTCTAAAACGGGAATAGTTGGCTTGACAATCTGGTTTGGATCTGCGCTCCTACCCACCTTACTACTGTCCATCTTTTCCAGGGTAGAAAATCCTAAATCAAATTTGTAATCAGAATAATCAGATGCTTTCAAATTTGTGTCCTTTTGTTCCGGCTCAACATCTGAAATGGGAACGGTGGTTACCGCTTGTTCTTGCATTGCTTGTACCTTAGTGGTTAATGGTTTTTAATTGTGAATGTTGTTATAACATTATTATAAGAAATCCGATTTTTTGGAAAAATCGGATTTCTAATTATTTAAGTTTATCATTAAACACTTGATGTTCTAATTTTTAAAATCAATACGCTGAAAAAAAATACTATTTTTAGCAAAAATAGTATTTCTAATGGAACTTTAACTATTAACCATTATCGCAGCCTTTACTTCTTCAAGTTTCGCCTTAACCCTAATAACGGGGGTTGTACTTTGGCGAATGGCGGTGTCAGGATCTTTTAATCCATGCCCGGTTAAGGTACAGGTTACGGTACTACCTTCTGGAATTTTGCCATTTTTAATATCCTTCATTGCGCCCGCGACTGAGATAGCTGAAGCAGGTTCACAAAAAATGCCTTCTTTTTCAGCTAATAATTTTTGCGCCGCTAAAATTTCTTCATCGGGAAATTCATCAAACCAGCCACCTGATGATTTTTGAGCATTAACAGCTTTATCCCAACTTTGGGGATTACCGATACGAATGGCTGTGGCTACCGTTTCAGGCTGTTCAACCGGATGTCCACGTAGGAACGGTGCAGCACCGCTAGCTTGATAACCACACATTTTCGGTCGTTTATTAACGACACCAATATCGGCAAATTCGGTATAGCCCATCCAATAGGCACTGATATTCCCGGCATTTCCAACCGGCAAGCAGTGATAATCAGGTGCCCTGCCAAGTGCTTCAATAATTTCAAAGGCTGCTGTTTTTTGACCTTGCAAGCGATAAGGATTAATGGAATTAACAACAGTAATGGGAGCCTGTTCAGCAACTTCTTTGACTAATCGCATTCCATCATCAAAATTACCTTGAATTTGAATCACAACAGCACCATGCATCATGGCTTGCGCTAGTTTTCCCTGGGCTATTTTTCCTTCAGGAATCAGAACAAAGGCGGTAATACCAGCCCTGGCACTATAGGCAGCAGCACTAGCAGAAGTATTGCCGGTTGAGGCGCAAACGGTTGCTTTACTCCCGGCTTCAACAGCTTTGGTAATAGCCATCGTCATACCTCGATCCTTAAATGAACTAGTTGGGTTAAGTCCTTCATATTTCACGTAAATATTGACATCCCGCTTTAAAAGCTTAGGAATGTGATGTAAACGTATTAGGGGCGTATTGCCCTCGGCAAGACTAATAATGCGCGTGTCATCATGCACGGGTAAATAGTCACGATATTTATCAATCAATCCGGTATAACGGTTCCTTTGTAGCATATAAAAACCTTTATTAATTGGAAATTGGAAATTGGGAATATTATAGTTTTTCAAATAATTCATTGTATAGATGTTCAGATAAATATTTTGGCTTTAAGACCTGCCATGTTTTGAAAACCTGGCAGGTCTGATAACTTTTATTTTTCTGAAAAACTATAGGGGCAGACCACCGCGACTGCCCTTAACGCAAATGGCATTGAAAATTCTTTTACATTCCCAATTGTTGTTCATGTTGAGCTTTTTGTGCTAAAAAATCTCTTGCAGCACGCAAAATATCCGCAGCATATTGCTGTCCCATGGGCGAACCCTCCCGCAAAACCCTTAGCATTTGTTCAGCCGTTATACTAGTACCTTCCACAGTGCGATAAATAACGGCATTGACAGGTGAGACTTCACTTAATAAGTTTGAAAAAATATCCCGATTGATAGTGCGCGAATAAACTTGAGTTGTAGGAATATTGTTAATATCCAACAACTTATTCATACCTTCTAGGAAGTTTTTCAGTGAGGGTGATCGGGATGTGGCTATTTCAAGATCGACAGTATCGAAAACGGCAGCATATTGTTCTACTTTTTGCTGCCCAAACACGGAGTAGGCAAGCCGTCTTGGATGCGGTATTTCTTCGGGTAAAGACACTCTATTCAGTAATTTGTGTCCATGCTCACTATAAACATTTCTTTTGGCAGCTTCGATATCAGCAAACAACCAGGCTTCGATGGTTGGCACGGCACAAAACAATATTTCTGTTTCGGGAAGTCCAAGATATTTTTTCGATTGTTCTATTGCCTCGAAAACAGTATGAGCATCGAAATTAAGCAATGCCGCATATTTAACACCCTCTAATTTCCATGAACTTTTCATAAAATGAGCTAAATTCTTTTTTCCATTGGAGGGTAATATTTTAATATGTTCAAGTGGATAATGAGCGACTTTTAAAAGTCTTTCTACTAAAAAAACATCACTTTCATTTTCCACATATAGCAATAATTTAACGTCGTCCATATCAGTTATCAGTTATCAGTTATCAGTGTATACTGCACGAACATAATTTAAACTTTTTTCTAGCCTCATTGAAAAAAATTAAATTTTTTGCTGAATATATCTTTAAATCAATTAGTGTTTATAGATAAAACATAAGGATTTTAATGGATTTTTCACTAAAAACCAAATTTTTTCTATTTGAAAAAAAATTTTCCCTCTTTAAAAATATAAAAATCATCCAATTTATTTAAACTTATATTTCTAATTTTTGTAATAGGTATTTTTATCGTGAATGAATTAACCATTATCTTTTTAATATTTTTAGTCATAGGAGCAGGCATACAATTTTGGTTAGGCGGGCGACTTATGACTTATGTGCGTAGCCATCAAAATGCAGTACCTGACGCATTTGCTGAAAAAATCTCGCTTGATGAACATCAAAAAGCGGCAGCTTATACACTTGCTAAAAACAGCTTTAGTCAAAAAATGCTGTTTTTTGGAGTCGTTTTATTACTGCTCTGGACACTCGGTGGCTTACTTGAGCTGCTTGATCAAGCCTGGCGTTCTTTAGAATGGTCCGAATTATGGACTGGCGTGGCAGTCTTTATCAGTTTTGGACTTCTATCTTCAATAATAGATTTACCCAGTGATGTCTATAGTACTTTCCGCATCGAAGCCAAATTCGGTTTTAATCGCACGACACCCGGTTTGTTTATTATTGATATGCTCAAATCATTGGTGCTCACGTTACTGATCGGTATTCCATTTATTGCCCTTGTATTATGGTTAATGGCTTATGCAGGGGAATTTTGGTGGTTAAGTGTCTGGGCGGTGTGGATAAGTTTTAGCTTATTGATGATTTGGATATTTCCAACTTTTATTGCTCCCTGGTTTAATAAATTTCAGCCACTGGAAAATGACGATTTAAAACAAGGCATTGAAGCTTTATTACAACGCAATGGTTTTACCAGTGAAGGTATATTCGTGATGGATGGTTCAAAACGGAGTGGGCATGGTAATGCTTATTTTACAGGATTTGGTCGTCATAAGCGTATTGTGTTTTTTGACACCTTATTAAAGGGGCTAAATACAGATGAAGTGATTGCCGTATTAGCACATGAAGTTGGTCATTTTAAACATAAACATCTTCAAAAACGCATTATATTGATGGCGATTTTGGGTTTAGCAGGATTAGCGTTTTTAGGTTGGCTCATGCAGCAAGCTTGGTTTTACAGTGGGTTAGGGGTCAACACCTCCTCAACTTATATGGCATTATTGTTGTTTGTTTTAATTCTGCCGATATTTACCTTTTTCTTGCAACCTGTTATGGCATGGTTTTCGCGAAAACATGAATTTGAAGCCGATGATTTTGCTGCCGACCAGGCTAATCCACAAATGCTGATACAGGCTTTGGTTAAACTATACAAGGAGAATGCCAGTACCTTAACCCCAGAACCTTTATATTCCGCTTTTTATGATTCGCACCCACCAGCCCCGGTGCGTATTGCACATTTATCTAGTAAACTATAGATTGTCAGATAAATGATTTCAAGGGCAGACACGTTGCTCTGCCCTACAAATCTGCTCCGACGAAAATCGGAGTCTAAAAAATTACCTTTTGGGAGTGGGGAATATGGGATAAGGAAGGTGCATAAAATAACTAGGGCAACCAGTCAGTCTTGCACCTACATAAGAATTGATTATCTCAATTCAAAATTTCCAGTTTCCAATTTTCAATTTCCAATTCCCAATTCCCAATCATTTAAAAAATTATTCAAAAGTGAGATTTTTAATTTATGTCTGATTTTTCTAATTCCGCCTTACGTTTATTTCAACGATTTTTGGGTACCAGCTCTACGACTCCACCGCAAACCGGTATTAAAACCGTACTTGATGGTAATACCGCTATTGCTGCAATTGAAGCTTGTATCGCTGATGCGGCGGGTTTGGGTGCGTCTTTTCCTGCCGATGCCGCAGCATTTGCCTGGCAAGCTGAACAGCAGCAACGGGGTACAAACTACTTCGGAAAAACGCTGACGAGCTGTGATACAGGCGGCAGCGCATTAGCAGCAGCTATTGGACTTAGCATGAGCGGCGCACGAGCGACTACTTTTCTATCATCCCCCGATATTATGAGTAGCCAGGATTTATTGGCGAGTGCAGTAGGTAAGCATGTACCATTGGTAGTACATTTAAATAATCGCAGCCTTGCCGAACATGCTGGGGCTTTGGGTAGTGATCATAAAGCCTATCATGTTTGTGCGGATTCCGGCTTTTTTGTATTACAGGCTCGCAATGTACAGGAAGCGATTGATTTTTCATTAATTGCCAGGCGAGTGGCTGAATTAACTCTGATTCCTGGATTAGTGGCAATGGATGGGGAGCAAGCCGCCCTGGCAGCCCAGGAAGTCCATTTACCCGATCCGGATTGGGTGCGACAATTTTTAGGGGACCCAGCAGAATCCATTGTATCCCCTACCCCGGCACAAAAACTACTATTTGGTGAAACACGCCGCCGTGTTCCACGTTGGCATGATCCTGATCGTCCCATCATGCACGGTGCGATGCAAGGACCAGATAGCTGGGCATTAGGTGCAGTGGCAAAACACCCTTATTTTAATCATCACCTGGGGAGTATTTTAGAAGAGTCCTTCACGCTGTTATCTCAAAAGACCGGTCGTACTTTGGAGCCGGTTTCTAGTTATAAAATTGACCAGGCAAAAATTGTTTTAGTGGCACAGGGTACGGCTATTGAAACCTTGCAAGCGGTTGCCGATTATATGCGTGAAAAACGCAAACTCAAAGTGGGTGTCCTGGGAGTTCATAGTTTTAGACCCTTTCCTGGTGCTGAGATTATCAAAAAACTGACTAAAAAACAAGTAGTTGCCGTTATGGAACGGGTAGATACCCCCTTAGCGGTGGATCCACCCTTAATGCGTCAAGTACGTGCCGGACTAGTACGTGCTTTAGAAAATGGGCGACTAGGGACAGAGATTCATCCTGGTTATCCCCCTATCAAGGACCGCTCAGTACCTCGTTTTCGTTCCATCGTTTATGGGCTCGGTGGTCAACCCTTACGGGTAGCTGATTTGATAGAACTATGCGAAAATTTAGAAGAAAAAAGCCGTGGGCGCATTTTCTTAGGTGCTGAATTTGATCGTACTTCGAGTATTTATCCCAAACGCCAAGTATTGCTCGACAATTTACGTCGTTATTATCCTGATATTGCCGAATTAGGGTTACGCAATCAACAAGCTTCACCTGATTTACGCCCCGCAGGTGCGCTCACCGTGGCAATACATAATTTATCTGAGTCAAATCATAAAGGGTTAGCAGTTGAAGCCGCTACTTTGATGCATAGTTTACAAGGTGGTGGGATACGCAGTCGCCCTGGGTTATTTCGGGAACGTTGGATATCAGGATGGGTAGATATTTTTACGCACGCGCCGACAGTATTACGGGATGTGGGTGATGATTTGCCTATTGATATCGCTGTGCTAACAACACCTCACCGGCTAATGCAACCCCTAACCGGTCTGCATAAAGGCAGCGTTTTAATGGCAATTTCTACATTAGATGATGCTGCACTTTGGCAAAGTTTATCGCCGGTAGTGCGGGAAGACATTCAAAGCAAACAAGCCCGGCTTTATTGTATCTCCACACAATCCCCAATTTCCCATTTTCAAAATATTTTAGGCGGTTTATTTGGAACCCTGCTCAAGACCGGTTTATTAGATATAAAAGTGCGGCGAGTTGTCCAGGCGTATGAAGACAGTTTGCATCAATCATCGGAAACTGATGCGCAACTGAAACTTCGTTCCAACCAGGTTGAAAATTTTGAGCTGGGACTTAAAACCGTGCGGCAAGTTAATTATCAAACTCTATCATTGTCGCAATCAGATAGCCCGGTGGTTTGGAGTGATGAAGCGCCCATGGCGGTTCGCCACCTGGGTAATAGCGGTGATGCTTATGATAGTTTGCCCCGTTTCTGGGACCAAGTAGGGGTGTTATATCGTAATGGTGAAACGGCGGAAATGAGTCCTGATCCTTATATGGCAACCGGTGTTATTCCACCGCTGACTTCAACTTTCCGCGATCTCAGTATTGCTAGAGAGATTTTACCCATTTTTGAGCCTAGTACTTGTACCGGTTGTGGACAGTGTTGGACATGTTGCCCGGAAAGTGCTATTGGTAGCATCGTTATTAGCCCCACCGCTTTGATTGATGCGGGTATCCGATTAGGCAATGCTGACGCTTTACGGATGGCAGCCAGTAAAATAGCCGGTCGCATCCATACTTTGGGCAGAAATAAAGAAGAAGATTATAGCACCATCGGTAAATTAATTCAAGATGCCTTTGCCGGTTTAAAAGATAAGCTCCCATTAAAAGAAGACCGCAAAGTGGCGGTTGCTGAAGCGGTAGAGTCCCTAACTCAACAAATCGGTTACTTACCGGTTGCTCGCACCGAACCTTTCTTTTATGAAGCAGAACGCTATCAACATGATACAGGTGAATTGTTATCATTAGCGATCAATCCTGATGCTTGTAAAGCTTGTGGACTCTGTATTACAGCTTGTGAGCCAAAGGCACTTTCAGCGGCTCCTCAAACGGCACCCCTTTTGACACAGGCACATCAAGTCTGGCGACTTTGGGAACAATTACCTGATACATCGGGTACGACTATAGAACGCGCCAGTGAACACCCAGATGTTGGGAAAATGCCCGCCATTTTATTGTCTCGCTATTGTCAAGTTGCCGTTGCTGGTGGAGACAATGCTGAAGCCGGTTCTGGAGAAAAACTGGCGGTGCGCCTCGCTCTCGCGGTGGTAGAGTATCAACGACAACCCGTGATTAACCGTTTTATGACAGAAATTGCGGAAATGCGGGATAAACTCAATGTAACTATCCGCGACAGTCTTGCTAGCGCATTACCAACAGATGACCTGGACGCGCTTGCTAAAGGATTAGATACAGTACACTCTAGCCAAACTCCTTTAGCGGCTCTTACCCAGGAGGTAGAAGGAGCAGCTGAACAGGGCTTAATTGATGCTCCCAAGTTGCGCCGATTAATAAAAACCACTCAGGCACTCACCGAATTACATTGGCGGTTGTCTAAAGGTGGGCATGGTTTAGGACGCGCCCGTTTAAGTTTAGCGATTGCACCTGGGACATTAACAGGCTGGGCTGGTTCCTGGCCAAATAATCCCTTTCAAGTGCCTGTTGCAGTAGATATGAGCAGTGACACTGCTGAGTTAGCAGGGGGATTATTAGAAGGACAATTGCGTGAAGCGGCAGAAGATATTGCTGTATTGCGTCAAGCACGTCTGGAATTAGATAAACCGGAAGAAGCTGCACGAACAGCTGATGAATCTTTGAGTTGGCGAGATTTAAGTTTGGAAGAACAACCTTTTTGTTCACCCTTATTGTTGTTGGGCAATGATGATGTATTGAGTGGCAAGGGCTTTTCCGGCATTAGCAGACTTTTAGGCGGAGATTTGCCGGTTAAAATCATGCTATTGGCTGATTTAGATTTGAACCTTGGCACGGCTAATGTTGCTGGGACACCGATGGCGGTTGCTTCTAATACTAAAGTGAACCCTGGTTTATTAGCCTTATCGCAGCGCAATGCATACATTGTGCAAACTTCCATTGCTGAAACGGCTCATTTTCTTGATAGTGTGAAAGCAGCATTTGAATTTGCGGGACCGGCTTTAATTTATGTTCATGCACCAAGCCCTGAGCGTCATGGTTTCGCGCCTGATCAGACTTTTATGCATGCCCGTCTGGCTGTTAAATCGCGTGTTTTTCCCTTATTTAATTATGATCCGGCGCGTGAAGGTGTTTTTGGAAAGCGCTTCAGTCTTGATGGCAATCCTAATCCAAATGAACTTTGGAATCAGGAGGAAGAAGAAACAATGACCCCGGTTGATTGGGCGGTGCAGGAACAACGCTTTGCCCCCTATTTTTCTCCGCTCCAAAGTGATGATCCCAGCCCTTTAGCGATTGCAGAGTATCTTAAATTAGATACATCCGCCCGGCGGAAAAAAACCCCTTTTGTCACTTCAAACATGAGTGATTCGTCATCAGTGAATAGTAGTGAGCCAACCCATCTTCGTTTGAAAGTTGAGCCAGCGTTAGTAGCTGCCAGTGAAGAATGCCTTCAAACTTGGCGCACCTTACAAGAATTAGCCGGTCTTGTGACTCCTTTCACGACAGAAGTCGAAGCCAAATTGAAACAAGAGCTAACTGACGGACATCAAGCCGAATTAGCAGCACTTAAACAGGAATATGAAGCACGTATCGAAAACATACGCGCCAAAATGGAAACTGAAATGGCGACGCACGTCAAGAATCAATTAATGGGACTGGCGGGTTATCGACATTAGGGAAGACACGCAGGTTCTCCCCTACGCCCTCTGAAATATAGTTTTTCACATAAATAACTTCACAAAACCTGCCATGTTTCCAAAACATGGCAGGTTTGATAAAAAAATTATTTATCTGAACATCTATAGCATGTAGTGCGGCGGACTATGGTAACTATTTTATCAACGAGATTACCCAATCCCCAATTAAACATGGAATTCATTAGAAATTTATCACAATTGCGCCATCTACATCAGGGCTGTGTTGCAACAATCGGTAATTTTGACGGTGTGCATTTAGGTCATCAAGCTGTTTTGCAACAATTAGCAATGATCAGCCAGAATTGGCAATTACCAGCAGTGGTGATTATTTTTGAACCCCAACCACAAGAATTTTTTGCCCCGGATAAAGTGCCAGCCCGTTTAACCAGACTACGGGAAAAATTGATGGCTATGCACCGTTATGGCGTTGAGCGAGTTTTGTGCCTACATTTTGATAATAAATTGGCAACTATTTCAGCCGAAGATTTTATCCAGCAAGTATTAATCAAAGCTTTAGGGGTACGGCATTTAGTCGTTGGCGATGACTTTCATTTTGGAAAAAAGCGTCAGGGCAATTTTGCGACCTTGCAACAAGCCGGCAAACAATATGGTTTTCAGGTAGAAAGTCAACAAACTTTTATCTTAGGCAACGAGCGGGTTAGCAGTACCCGCGTCCGTCAAGCACTGGAACAGGGCGACATGCAAGGCGCGAAAAAATTATTGGGTCGTCCTTATACGCTATGTGGGCGTGTTCGCTATGGAGAACAACGGGGACGCACAATAGGTTTTCCAACCGCCAATATTTTTTTACATCGCCAAGTATCACCACTTCACGGTGTATTTGCAACGATGCTACAGGGAATAACAGAAAAACCGTTGACCGGTATCGCTAATTTAGGGACACGCCCAACATTTGATGATAATCAATTATTATTAGAGGTACATCTATTTGATTTTGACAAAACCATTTATGGACATTATGTCGAAGTGGAATTTGCGCATAAACTACGTGAAGAACAGCGTTTTAGCTCTTTTGATGCCCTAAAAAAACAAATTGAGAAGGATGTTCAATTAGCCAAAGCCTTATTTTTTAAAGACAAAATGTTTTATTGAGAATATCGTAGGGGTAATCCCTTGTGGTTACCCTTACAGTTGTCGAAGTTATTTCAGGCACGTTCCTAACCATTAACAACACTGACTAAAATGCCCAAAATTTTATCTATTTCTGTCAAGTAATATTCAGTCAAATCAATTTCAACTGCCTTATCGGTGAGTTTCAAAAATTGCCAAATCGTACCAATAGTCACCGCCCCATAAATGGTAGAAATTTCATTGCCTTCACGTTCATTAAATATCTGTGCCGCTACCATTTCTGCAATACATTGCCCCAATCCACCTTTAATATTTTCATTCTTCGCTTCCACGAGCATTATCACAGGTGCTGCAACAAATAGTTTTTCCGGGGAATGACTCAGAATAAAATCGCAATAACCGTTCAAACCCTTTTCAGATTCCACATCAAATTCAATCCCCGAAAATAAATTAAAGCCAGCGTTCAGTCGTTTTCTAATCTCAATTAAAATGGGCGTGATAATCATTTCGGATCGCGCTTTTTCAGTATTGCTGGCGAGTGCTAATGGAACATTGTATTGAAGCATGTCTGCTAAATATTCACTGCACTTAATTTTTGAGACAGGCGCAAAAAGATCAACTTCTTCTTCAGTAGTGAGATTAAAAGTTTTCTTAACAGTGGCTAAAGTAAATTGACTATATGACATTTTTTTATTTCATGCTGGTTAGGTATTTTTGAAACAGCCTCAGAATAAATTCTAAATCACTAAGTGCCAGGGCACTTTAGCTTTTAGCCTCAGAATTTATTCTGAGGCTTTTTTATAACTATAAACGACTTTTGAAATGAACCCGTTTTTCTCGGTGTCAAAAGAAATACCCTTTTTCTAATGGTATTTTTGCCCTTTTAAATCACCCACTCAATTATAAAAAAACTTTATAAATCAACTATTTAACAGAAAATCTCACAACAGGCGTTGTCAACGGTTCTTCCGAATCAATTGCCCAAATTCTGGCTTGTGCGACATGCGTCCCACGTTTTATTGACCATAGAAACTGATTCACATCAGAGGCTGTTGTCCCGACTACCTCTTCATCAATAAGCCATTCCACGCTGCTAGTTTCTAGCGGTGTCTCTGACAATATCAGTGCAAACGCTTCATGTTCATCTGGAATACGGGGATCCATGGCTAATTGTAAACCAGGGCTGGGTTGTCTCAGATATAATGGTGTTTGGATAATGCTGTCATCAGCCGTTGCCATGATAATTTTTTCAGATGGCTCGGTGCCAGGGACAAACCACTCAATTCGACTAGGACAATCCGAAGTTGCCCGTTGTCCCGTCGTGCGACAAATATTGGCTTTAACTAATTGGGGACTCAGATATAATGGTTTTGTCTCTTCATATCGGTTTAATTCGGCAAAGACGGCGCGTAATAATAGGGCAGGACCAGAGGCACCTGAAACACGAGACATCGGTTTTTGATCTAAATTGCCTAACCACACGCCGACAGTATAATGATGATTAAAGCCGACAGCCCAGGCATCCCTATAATCAGTAGAAGTACCCGTTTTAACCGCCGTTTGAATAGGAAAACGCAACAAGGCACCGCGCCCAAATTCATTGCTCCGAGCGTCAGAATCGGATAATATATCAGCAATAATCGAACTGATTTCAGGCGAAAATACTCGCCTAGAATGAGATGACGACGCATCGCGTAAAACTTTCAAGGACCGAAATATGCCTTGATTAGCTAAAGTTGCGTAGGCTTGCACTAGTTCTAATAAAGTGATGCCCCCGTTTCCCAGGGCTAAACCATCACCATAATAATCAGGGTGGGCGGTTAAACTTTTAATACCTAATTGATGTAAACGCTGTAAAAACTGACCGGCGCCTGTAAATTGAATCGCACGAATAGCAGGAATATTCAGAGAGTTTGCCAGCGCATCGCGCAAACGCAGTGGTCCATAATAATGACGGCTATAATTGCGATAGCTATGCATCCCGGTGCCTACCGCCGCCGCTAACGGCGCATCATTAATCAAAGTGGCAGCAGTCCAGCCTTTTTCTATGGCTAAAGCATATAAGAATGGTTTCAGTGTAGAACCGGGTTGACGGGGAGTCGTCACTGCATCAATTTGGCTACCCGGTTTATCTAATGAAGGTTGACCGACATTTGCCCAAGCTAAAACTTCGTGTGTTTGGTGATCGACTACTAGCACCGCGCCATGATTGACATTTTTGTTACGCAAATTATGTACACGTTGGTCCAGTATTTGTTGGACCGCTCTTTGGATACTATCATTTAAAGTCGTGTATAAACGCCCTTGTGTTTGTAGATGTTGAGCAGGGCGCGATGTGTAAATATAATTGACAAAATGTGTGGCTTGTACTGGTAAATGAGGCTCATGCAGACGCAGTGGCATCGTTAAAATAGCTTGATAATCCTCTTGTGTCAAGATGCCTAATGCTAAAAGGCGTTCAGCCAGGCGGGCAATGGGTGTCTTAATTTCCTGGGTACCTCGACGTAAATCTAAACGAGTCGGGGCGCGGACTAAGACCGATAAAGCCATCATTTCCTTAATATTTAAGGTATCTAAATCCCGATCAAAATAATGACGGGCTGCTTGCACGACACCTCGTCGCTGACTGACATAAGGCACCTGATTCAGATAAAATTCTAAAATATCAGCCTTAGAAAAACGTTTTTCAAAGAAGAAAGCTTCAAAACCTTCTAACCAGCGGGACCAAAACGTTCTTGGGCGCGGGTGCAACATTCGCACACTTTGTTCTGTTATCGTGCTTGCACCCCGTACCACTCGCAATGCCTTAATATTTTGCCAGGTAGCATGCCACCGCGCCCACCAATCAGGACCATGATGCTCAAAAAAACGTTTATCTTCGGCTAAGATAAAAATCTGTTGTAATCGTTCTGGAATTTCATGCAAGGGTACATAATCATGAATATTCCATTCATTTTGATAAGTGATCGTTAGCGGAGTCGCATGACGATCAAGCAGCTGCACTTTTTGCAGTGTAAAATCAGTAATTGATAAGGTTTCAGGCGGGGGTGCCAAATCAGTAACGGTTTTCCAAAAAAGCATACTACTAGCCATTAAGAGAACAATAAGATTCATCAAAATAAATTTACGCATATAAAATTTCTCTCTTTCATGAAGAAATCAGATTTTTTCCAAAAATCGGATTTCTAAACATTATAAAAAATCGGGTTTCTAACATTAACTATTAACCATTAATTTACAACGTTGCAAATAAATTCGGGCAACATTGTCATTTTCATTCATCTGTAAAACTTCTTCAAAAAAAACTTGGGCATCCGGCAATTCATCACAATGATACAGTACAAATCCTTGTTTAAAAATAGATAATGTTTTATTTTTCAAGGCAAGACATTCAGGTTTATCTGCATCAAAAACTTCGTAAACGGTTACTTCTTCTGATTTTCCTTTCACTATTGCGGCATCAAGTACCCGAATATGATATTTTTTGGGCTCCGCTAATTTTCTATAGGTATGTTCAGTGATTAACAAGGGAATATTGTAAATTTTGGTTAATTCTTCAACACGAGAGGCTAAATTAACCGCATCTGCAATGACCGTACTATCCATACGATTGTGAGTGCCTACGATACCCAGTATTAATGATCCGCTGTTGAGTCCAATGCCAATATTAAGGACTGGACGACCAGGGCGACCTCGGCTTAAATTATAGGTCGTCAATTTTTTCAACATGTCAATAGCCGCCTGTAAGGCATCATCGGCACTTGGAAACAACGCCATGATAGCATCACCAATATATTTGTCAATAAAACCATGATGTTGGGCAATGACAGGTTCCATTTGACCCAAATAAGCATTGATAAAATTAAAGTTATCTTCTGGAGACATATTTTCCGATAACGAGGTAAAATGACGAATATCAGCAAATAAAATGGTCATTTCTTTTTTAATTTGATCGCCTAATTGTACATCAATAACACTTTTCCTACCTAACAAATTTAAGAATTGATGCGGTATAAACTTTTGATAAGCTTTGTTGACTTTAATTAATTCCTCAGTAGCCCGTTTCCGCTCGGTAATATCCCGATCTATACCACGCCACCCATAAATATTGCCATCTGGATCAAATAACGGTACGCCACTGCTTTCCATTATCACTTCGTGCCCCGCTTTGTGGCGGTTTATATTTTCCAAATGAGCAAAGGGTTTGCATTTTTGAACAATATCACCAAAAATCTTTCCAACACGTTTTGCTTCTTCAAGTGGCATAAGATGAAAAGGTGTTTTACCTAGTATTTCATCTGGTTTAAATCCAAGTAATGTCTCTATCTGAGGACTTATGTAAACATATTCAGCTTGCTGATTCACTTCCCATATCCAATCAGGTGTTGTTTCAACCAGATTACGAAACCAACCTTCCGTTTTTCGCAGTGCTATTTCGGCTTTTTCTTTAGCGGATTGTTCCTTAATTAAGCGAATCTTATTTTTTTCAGCTTGTTTGCGCTCAGTGATATCACGCCCTTCAGGTATCAGCATGAGCACTTTTCCTGACTCATTTTTGAGTGGTCTGATGGAAACATCAATAAAAACTAATTCACCGGTAACTGAATTGGGATGAGTGGCTTCAAATTGGATAACTTTGCCATTAGCGGCTTCTTTAATAGCCGTTTTAAGTTGGGCTTGTAATGCTTTTGAATGATTCCACCAGGGTGTTTCCCAAAAAGGTTCACCTATGACAGTCTCTTCTTGCACACCGCTTAACTGCAAAGCGGTTTTATTCACTTCCAATAGTATACCGTCAATAGTTATTATACCAACTAATTGATGGGCTTGTTCAAAAATAGCCCGAAACTTTTGTTCATTTTCGCGCAATTCTTTGTTTGTCGCCTTTAAAGAGGTGACTAAGTGCCTGTTTTCCCTAAAGATTTCAGAAATCGTTTTAAACCAGACAAACCAGTTTTTAGGTATTTTAGGGATAGGTGAATTGATACCAACATATTCAGATTCTATATGTTTGACTAATAAAGCTGCTGGAATAATAAATTCTTGCCGAGTTATGCGAAGTGTCACAATAAAAATGACGGCTAAAGCGAAAAATAAAACGACTAAAAAAAAACTGATACTATGAATAGCCTCCAGTACAATTTTCTCTTTTTCTATCCATAAGACTAATTTCCAAGGTACATTTTGAAGTTTTTGATAGAGAAATAAATGAGATGCTATTTTTTGGATTTCCATTGGAGGTGCTTGAAATAGTTTATTCATTTGGGTATGCGTTATGCCAGGAAATGCCATGTCAATAGTTTTGACGGTGTCAGATTTTGAACTCACTAAGGTAGGGTGTGCCAATAGCTGATTATTTTGATTGGTAATAAAAGGCACACTGTGTAGATGTTCAAATTTTTGGATGAACGTATTGAGAAAATCAAGCGTAAAATCTAAGGCAACGATACCCCGAAATTCGTCACCATCATAAACTGGCGCAGCACCCGTCACCATCAAGCCTTTACCCGCTTCATCAATATAAGCATTTATCCAAAATGATTGCCGCTCTGGATTGTTTTCTGGCAACGCCAATGTATAAAATTCATGGGTGTAAATTTTTTTAGTCAATCTAAATTTTTGTGAAGTCACCCAGGGATAAATATTTATAAATTGGTTAGCAGATATATAATAAGCCCAAGTGAGATTAGGTAAATTATGGAGCGTAATTTGAAATTGGGTATTAAGATGCAAAGCCATTTCAATTTCTCGGTAAAAATCTGGTGAACGTTGCTCTAACGAACCTATACCTGTTAAGTTGCCCACTACGCTGGTGTGAAAGGGTGCTTTCACATTATCCAGTGCATAATTATTTCGCGCCAAATCCATTTCAAGCTGAGAAAATAACAAAGAGGGGGGTGGTTGATTTGGATTGGCGATAAAAAAAGATTGCGCTGCTATTTGCATGGCTTCTACATGATTAATCGCTTTTTTCATCAGGGAATCAATGCCAAAAACACGTTCTTCAAATTCATGTTTAAGGTAGTGTACTTCATGCTCATAACGAGATAGAAATTGCCCATAAAAAAGCCCTGCTGAAATACTGGTAACTATAAAAAATGTGGCTAACATAATGTAGTTGTAGCGTTTAAAAAAGTTCATTTTTTTAAGACGACTGTCGCGGGCGCATTTCACTGAACGCGGTTAAGTACAAAATAGTATTTCTATCTTAAAACAGCACACTCATTCCAAAATGTACACCATTATCTTGTAAGTCCTTATCTTCCTGCTCAGGAACATCACGAAGTGCGTAACCCCAATAAAGTTGAGCATGAATATTTTCATTTGCCTTCCAACGCACTCCTAAGCCCGCACTATAAATATCTTTTGGTTCAGGTGTATCAATGTCAGTATTCCAGGAACGACCATAATCTATAAACGGGGTAAATTCCACTTTACCGTATTTAGAATCTTTGCTTTGCCCATAAATGGGGATACGCCATTCCAAAGAAGAGATTAAACCATTGTCACGAGTCAACAAATTCTCCCGATAACCCCGCACGGTGGTCGCACCACCAATAGATAATTTTTCTAAAGGCAATAGGTCTTCTCTCGCCCACTGAAAATCGGTACGAAAGATAATTCGGCTATTGT
This sequence comes from Gammaproteobacteria bacterium, assembly GCA_003645255.1. Classification (GTDB taxonomy): domain Bacteria; phylum Pseudomonadota; class Gammaproteobacteria; order Beggiatoales; family Beggiatoaceae; genus QNES01. Next base: position 16,841 of record QNES01000023.1, on the reverse strand, counting down.
TCAGCCAAGGTGTTTTGAAGAAATTTAATTGCCCAACATATTGAAATTGCCCAAGCCAAGTAAAAAATTGACTATCAGGTGAACCGTCGTCATTAATAGTAGAATCTAAAGCATCGATACCAAAGTTAAGACTAGAACGAGCTGCAATAACGGAAATAGAGCTACGCCTAACCCATTCTTGAGAAAAGCGTATAACGGAAAGATCAGTTTCGCCTTTTTGTACTCCAGGTGAAAAGGAAAAAGGTTGGCTTAGAATAAAAGTCTTACTCATGCGTTTTTCTAATCTCAATGCCAAATCAAAAGCTTCTTGAGGTTTTTGAATCAAGGGATGGCGTAGAGTGATTGCATAAGTATCAGCTTCACTTTCAACATCCAGTTTTTTAAAAGGTTCCTCAACCACTTCGGAATCACTACGCTCTATGTTGAAAGACAAGGTAGTATCATGGTGATTGAGGGGGATATCATATCTCAATGTAACATCTTTTAGTCCTTCGGTCAGACCATAGCGAAGATATAAGGTATCACCCCAACCCTTACCCATTAAGGAACCCGTGACATTATGATGCCAGTATTTAATTTCACCCCGATAGCCACCGATACTAGGGGAACGATAATTGTTAAAAACAAATTCAAATTGATGAGGGCTGTCTTCTACAACATTAATTTTCAAGCGACCTTCACCCAGTTTCACGCCAGGTCCAAGTTCCGCTTGGATGCGTTGTATCCTGGGGTTTAGTTGTAGCATTTGTAGGCGTTCCTGCAATTCATTGATATTAAGTGCGGCACCCTCTTTGCCCTTTAAACGTTTATCAACATAAGAGGAGTACAGTTTTTCATTGCCGGTCACATCAACACGGAGGAGGGTTCCTTCGATAATTTTTATCGTTACAATGCCATCTACTAACTTTTGATCTGGAATAATGGCTCCCGAATTGATATATCCCTTATCAATATAGAATTGAGTCACTTCATTTTTGACATCTTGCAATTGTTCAGCGGAGAGCTCTTTTACGTAAGGTCGTGTTATTTCTGCCAGTTCTTCGTCAGAAAAAACATAGTTATCTTCAAACTGAAATTGTTTAACCTTGATAGAACCTAGCGAAGAAAGCAATTGTCCAGGTTCAATTGGAGGTAAATTGCCTAGTCCGGGAAGCGGCGAACTGTTATCTTGTTCTAAGACGGCTGATTGTGCGAATTCATTAGACACTTCAGCCAATAAAGGGTGAGTTAGTGATGTTAGTAGCAATGCTAAAATTCCTCCCCCTTTTAAAAAAAAGAGAAAAGGGGAAAAATGGTATGGCTTAGTGTATCGGTTGTTTTTCAAAATGCTCTCCTTTTATTAATTAATCATGTAAACGCAACTTTGATCCAGGCATAAATTATACCAACAAAAATTATACCAACAAATCAGATTTAACTTTAAATAACTTCACAAAACCTGGCAGGTTTGATCAAAAAAATTATTTACAGTTATTTTTGATTGAATGTTTCTACGCCATCCCAATTATCGGGTGTACCATGTTTAATGTAATACTCACAACGTTTAAAATAAAAAATAATCACCTTGTCTTGTGGCAATTCCCTTAAAATAAATTTAAATTGTTCATAAGCGGACTGAAATTGTTTTTGGTAATAAGCCTCAATGGCTAAACTAAATTTGGATTGAAGAGCTATTTTCTTTTTTTTTAGTTCATTCTCTTCTGGATCAAGGATTTCATATACTTGCACAGGCGCATATTTACCCTTTACCCGAACTTTACCCAAAAAACGAAAGTGGTATTGTGCCGGTTCAGTCAATGCTTTCAAAATTTCATCACTGATAAGGATAGAAGCCCCATATACTTTAGTCAATCCCTCCAAACGCGAAGCTAAGTTCACCGCATCGGAAATCACTGTCCCTTCCATGCGTTTTGTTTCACCTATTGTACCCAGCATGAGCGTCCCGCTATGTAAGCCAATTCCAATTTTAATGGGTTGCAATTTATTTTTTAATCGTTTTTGATTAAATGTGATAAGTTGTTGATGAATTTCTATTGAGGCTTGTACCGCATCATCTGGTTTTCCGGGAAACAAAGCCATAATAGCATCACCAATATATTTATCAATAAAACCATGATGTTTACGAATCACCGGACTGACATGACCTAAATAAGCATTAATAAAATCGAAATTTTCCTTAGGCGACATACTTTCTGACAAAGTGGTAAATGAGCGAATATCAGCAAACAATACCGTCATCTGTTTTTGTACATGATCGCCAAGTCTCACATCAATGATGCTATCTTTTTCTAATAATTGCAAAAATTCCAAGGGCACAAATTGACTCAAAGCTGTATTAATGCGCGACAATTGAATGTGCATTTTAAGACGGGCAATGAGTTCACCTTTAGAAAATGGTTTAGTCAGGTAATCATTAGCCCCGGCTTGTAAACCTTCTACTAAATCCGACACTTGATTTTTTGCGGTAAGCATAATAATGGGTAATAAGTTAGCGGGATGTGTTTGACGGATAATTTTGCAGACTTCAAATCCGGACATTTTAGGCATCATGATATCCAACAAAATAAGGGCATAAGTGGTGATACCACTATTAATAGCATCCAGTGCCTCTTGACCATTATGGGCATGGGAAATCGCATAATTTTCCAGACTTAATTGATTTTCTAAGACTTGTAAATTAATCGGATCATCATCCACAATCAGTATATGAAATGATTCAGTCCTTTTATTCATTTTGACGGGAATATTTTCTTTATCTTCATTGGTCTCAAACGGTTGTAAATGATGAACGCGGTTTAACATCTTTGTCATACCATAAGAAATTGGCACTGATAAGCTTTTAGATAATGGCAAAGTAAAGCTAATTTTTGTACCCTCTCTTACTACTGATTGAATACGGATCTCACCCCCATGTAATTCAATCAATTGTTTGGTAATTGATAAGCCTAAACCGGTTCCACCATATTCTCTTGAAATTGAACTATCTGCTTGTTCAAAGGGATTAAACACCATTTGAATTTTATCAAGAGGAATACCAATACCGGTATCGCTAATGCTCATTAATAATTTATTATCATCCGTTATAGTCGCCGAAATTTCTACCGTGCCAGCATGAGTAAATTTAATCGCATTGCTGACTAAGTTATGTAAAATTTGCTGCACACGATTTTCATCCGCATCCACTGGGGGAACTTCTTTAATATTATTAACTAATTTAATATTTTTAGAGCCAATCAACGGTTGAGATAAAGTCATAACGACATCAGTGACCACTTTGATTTCTATCGGTTTAATTTGTAAAACGATATTTTGATATTTCAGTTTGGATAAATCTAAAATATCGTTCACCAAATTGGACAAGCGACTGCCACTGAATACGATCATAGAAAGATTTTTAATCGCTTTTTGGGGTAAAGGACCTGTAGCACCTTCAATCATCGATTCAGCAATCCCAATAATCCCACTGATAGGCGTACGTAATTCGTGGGAAGTATTGGACAAAAAATCATCTTTTAACTTGTCAAGTTTCGTTAATTCATTATTTTGTTGTTCAATTTGATTAATAGACATTAACATGCTATTAACCATTTGAGTGATGCTTTGTTTGAGTAGTTTCAATTCATTATTAGTTTCTACTTCAATACGATGATCAAGCTTACCTTTCGCAATGATGTTAACACTATTGACGATATTTTGAATAGGTTTAGTAATCCAAGCTGAAATAATAAAGGTAAAAATAATACTTAACACAATGGAAATAATATTTAACAAAATATGAAAAGAGGCTATTCTTTGTAAACTGTCATCTACGAGCCTGGTGTTATAGATCAATTGAATGATTTTACTGGGATCAGAACTCATATTAATTTCTTCATCTTTTAAGTTGACAAAAATATAGCGAGTATAACGTTTTCTCACTTTATCCTGTATTTCTTCGGAAACTTTGGTGTTATAGACTTTCTTAATAATCTGTAAAGTGGCGGCATTGGGTTTATAATTGGGATCACTTAATGAATGCCCATGGCGACTAAAAATCCGGATTTGATTTAAGCTAGGGTTGAGGGTTTTAAGGCGGGCTGTAATTTTTTCAATATCTAATTCTCCCATCCACTTGGCAAATTCATTTGAAATGAGACCGAATTCCAGCACATATTTTTTATCAGGAGTTGGCATATAGGCAAATTTTCTGATAATACCGGTACGGGCTTCCGTCGCAATCCCCCCGTTAACAAATTCATTTTTTTTGCGAATGCGAGTCAAAAGTGAAAATAGATCAGGCCATTGTTTGAAGTCTAATCCTAAATCTTTAGTATAAGTTGTGTATTCAACAATGCCCTGTGAATTGATAATATATAAATCCATTTTATTACCCAGTTTTTTCTTGAGGGCTAGGAGTTCTATTTTTGAAGGATCATGATCGGCTTGATGATAGGCATCAATAAAAGTTATAAATGCTTTTTTCATGTCATCATCAAGAAACTTATCCAGTACTTTATATCCGGCGTTAACTAATTTAATCGCATTAAGAATATTATTTTCGGTTTGTCGTTGTAGCACCCTATAAGCGTTTTCTAAATCATTTTTAGCATTTAGATAATCAAATACTGACATGGCAATCAGGATGGGAATAATTAATAACAAAAAAGAACCCATCAAGGTATATTTTAATGGCATGTAAGAAGGTGCATCATCCGATTTTTGAATTTGAACTAAACTCATTGTGAATTGTGAATTGTGAAACATAAACTAACCGCCAGGTTCATTGTGAATTAATTTGCGTCTAAAATTGATTTCGGCATAACGAAATGACTTGGTTTCTTTAGTTATGAGTAAGGGATATAATACAAAACAATCGTTTCCAAATAAGTAGGTACTCAAAAGTCTTTTAACATTGTTTTTAAGAATTGCATCCTTTGCATTGTTTATTATATTTATCAATACCTGAGAGAACTCATTTACAAGTCCATCAATAACAATCTTTTTATCATGAAAAAATATGAGAGCAATATTATGATACTTTATACTTGCCTCTAAAAGAGAGAGGGTTTCGTTAATTTTTTCAGTAATACTAAATGTTTTCTCTTTATTATGGCTAAAAAAAATCCTGAAATCATCAATAGTTGTAGACATTTTTTGTATAATGTTTGAGCCTATATAGCATTTTCCTTTTGAGTTAAATACATATCTTGTAGGGGCATTCGAGGTTTGAGTTTTTCTTCAAAAAACTCAAACCTCAAATCCTGTGTGTTTGCCCTTTTTTGTATTTCACCAAAACGAAAAACGCTATATCAACAAAATCGTTTAATATTTTCAGTTCTAACGGTATATTTCTAAACTGTGACGTTTCAATTATGCCCCTTAATTTTTCTGCTAAAAAGCTGGCACTTTCTAGATCATTATTAGGAACTAAAATCATAAACTGTTCGCCCCAACGGGCAAATATATCACTATTTCTAATATTGTTGATAACGATACGTGATAATTTTTGGAGTACATAATCGCCTGTTTGATGACCATAGAGATCATTAACTTTCTTAAAATAATCAATATCGAACATTATTACAGAAAGAGAAGTTTTATATCTTATTGCCTTTTTTATTTTTTCAGCTAGAAAAAACTCAAACTTTCTTAGATATGAAAAGCCTTCATACGACCAATAGTACCACGCACTGTTAATATATCGGATAATAACGGCATCTAACCCATGATTTGCACTGATATCAATAATCGGATTCATTTACAGTGCATGGTATAGCTCAAGCGACGGATTGATAATAAATATTTTGGGGGTGTCTTCCTTCAGTGAAAAAGTACCATCGTTCAGCCATCAGTCCAAAATATTGGATCACAAAAGCAGCTACAGCAAAATATAGGGGAGCCAATCCAGAAGCGGCTGCTAAAAGCAGACATATCGGGATTGGAAAAACGAACAGCAAAAAAGTGTTTTTGATGTTTTTAAGCTGGGTTAAAGATTTGTGATGGAAAAATTCACGGGTATTAAAAGAACCACCCATAGCCCCTTGGGCTTTTTGGGCAATAACCGTATGACGCATACCAATAGCGGTTTGTAGGTTTGATTTGGGTGTGAGGCGGCGGTTGCGTTGTAGGGTGATAGCGCGGCTGATGAAACCCGCAATAGTCAAAATAATGCTCCAAAAAATATAAAAGCCAACCACATTAGCCCCCACAATGACTGAAAACACTGCCGCTAAGGTAAAGCCAGAAGCAGTGCCTAATAAAATATAGTTAATGACGGTTAACGGATTATTCCATTCTTGCAAAAATCTGAGACTGGCGTAAATCATACTGGTACAAATAAATAAAGTCAAAGTACTCAACGTGGCGAGTGCGCCAATAATTAGAGATAAATCAATGGGTTGCGTTTGCGCTACCGTAAACAGGGGTTGAGTCCAACCAAAGTAATGAATAGCACCATAAAATGCGATGAGCAACATTGTGGTTGGCAAAATGATGACTTCGCGGGATAGCCAAGAAGTACGCCATTTACTGCTAGAACGCCATGCTCGCATGGGGCGCCCTAAGTGGAAAAAGGAGGCGAATAATCCCGCCACTAATAAACCAAGTGCAAGCAAACTACCCACCGCATAAAAGCTTTGACTATCCTGCGCTGGTAATAATTTCATCATAGAATAGATTTGCCCTGTGTAAAGGGCTAAAAATAAGCCCTGCCCTACCCCAATCAGGGTGGTTAGAAAAATCACGGAAAATGCTGGATGCATAATAGCCTCTTTTTATATAACATTGTTTGAGAGAATATACAGAAATCCGATTTTTCCAAAAATCGGATTTCTAAGCCTTTTTCAAAAAATAGTAACCCACTACAATTACCAACTTGAATAAATATCATCCAATGTTTGCTGATCCTTCGGTGGCTCTGGCAACAAGCCCTCTTTTTTCAGCGGATTATCGACACGTTGCAATTCGTCTTCGTGAACCTTGAAATGCGTTTTGCGTCGAGGTAAATAATGATTTGACGGGTTCGTAGCCCATTCTGGCATTAATTGATAGCCGCTATTTTCACGAATGAGTTTGGATACTTCAGAATCAGGATCAAGAACGTTACCAAATAAACGGGCATTGGTGGGACACGCCAACACACATGCGGGTTTGCGCTCTGATTCAGGCAAGGTTTTATCATAAATCCGATCCACGCAGAGGGTGCATTTTTTCATCACCTTTTGACGTTGATCAAATTCACGCGCCCCGTAAGGGCAAGCCCAAGAACAGTATTTACAGCCAATGCACTTATCATAATCGACTAAAACAATACCATCTTCTTCGCGCTTATAGCTGGCACCGGTAGGACAAACCGGTACGCAAGGTGGATCTTCGCAGTGTAAACAACTTTTAGGAAAATGCACCGTTTCAGTATTGGGAAAGGTGCCTATTTCAAAGGTTTGCACCCGGTTAAAAAATGTACCGGTGGGATTAGCATCATAAGGATTAACATCTGACATAGGACCTGCCCAACCAGAAGTATTCCATTCTTTGCAACTGGTGACACAAGCATGACAGCCAACACATACGTTGAGATCAATAAGTAGAGCTAGTTGTTCCATTTGGATTACTCGTTTGTTTATACTAATTAGTACAACGGATTTTAGGAAATAAACGGATTTTTTAAGTTGAGATTTCTGATCCCCACGCGCTGGTGTTCATTGTTATACACAAGTCAAAATAGTAGGGTGGGCAAGGTCTTTTTCTTGCCCACCATCTAAGACAAAGGTGGGCAAAAAAAACACTTGCCCACCCTACGAAAAACTTGTGTATAACGATGAGCACCTAACATTGTTACCTTATTTCTCAAACAGTCCAGCAAAGTAAGCTTGCCACTTGCGGCGTTTTTTCACCATGCCAGGTAAAGCTTTCATCGGTTTAAACTGAGGCGAAGTTTGATTAGGTTCATCAGCCGATGCTTTATAAACACGCACCTGCACATCATACCAAGCCGCCTGACCCGTGACAGGATCTGAATTGGATATATGGTCACCATGTTCGTGAGGCGGTAATTCCTCAGAAATGACATGGTTAAGCAAAAAGCCTTGTTGAGATTCATTGGCTTTGGGAGAAAGTCCCCAAGCGCCGGCGGCTTTGCCTATGGCATTCCAGGTCCAAACGGTCCCCGGTTCCACTGCCTCACTAAAACGACATTGGCAACGTACTCGTTTATGGTGTGATTCTACCCATACCCAGTCACCATCTTTGAAACCATTGGAAATTCCCACTTGTGGATTAACGAATAAATGGTTATAAGTATGGATCTGTCTCAACCAGGCATTTTGGGAATCCCAGGAATGATACATCGCCATCGGTCGTTGTGTTATGGCTTTTAGCGGATAAAGATGGGTATCCACTAATTGCGATTCTAAGGTGTCATAGTAAAATGGCAATGGATCAAAATAGGTTTCAACCCGATTACGTAAATGATCCGGCGGCTGCTTACCATCCCATTTGCCCTGGGCTGCGAGGCGGAATTTTTGCAGCACTTCAGAATAAATGTGAATTAGAATAGGCTCCACATAACGAATGAGACCATGATGTCGCGCCCAATGTAAGTAGCCCTTATTCCAGTTACGCATGTATTGATAGGATTTGGGCAATTCGTAATGGAAAACATTATTATTTTGTGCATACATTTGCCATTGCCGCTGATTGGGTTCACCACGGATGGACTTTTTACCGTCCTTACCACGCCAGCCAGCCAAAAAACCAATACCAGGGCCCGCCTCAAAATTGATCACGAAATCAGGGTAATCTTTATATTTACGCGATCCGTCTTCATTCATAAATATGGGCAATTGTAACCGATATCCTAGCTCAATCAATACATCTTGAAAAGGTTTACACTCGCCCTTGGGTGGCAAAATCGGTATACGCACCGAATCGGCGGGACCATCATATTCAGATATGGGTCGATCCAACATTGACATGACATCATGACGCTCAAGGTAAGTCGTATCAGGCAGCACGAGATCAGCAAAAGCCACCATTTCCGATTGATATGCATCACAGACTACCAGGAAAGGTATCTTATATTCTCCTTTCTCATCTTTATCGGTCAGCATTTCGCGAACTTCGGTGGTATTCATAGACGAATTCCACGCCATATTAGCCATGAAAATCATTAAAGTATCTATAGGATAGGGATCGCCGCGCCATGCATTAGTAATCACATTATGCATCATACCATGCACCGAAAGTGGATATTCCCAGGAAAAGGCTTTATCAAGCCTAACTGCTTCCCCCTGCTCATCCACAAATAAATCATCAGGCTCTGCTGGCCAACCAAGCGGCATTCCATCAAGCGGTGTCCCAGGTTGTACTGCCTCAGGCCCTTTTGGCGGTTTAGCACAAGGTGGAATGGGGCGCGGGAATGGGGGACGATGCCGATAACCTCCAGGGCGATCAATGGTACCGAGCAAACTCATTAGAATACCCAAAGCCCTGATGGTATGAAAACCATTGGAATGAGCCGCCAATCCACGCATGGCTTGAAATGCTATTGGATTACCGGTAACGGTTTCATGATCATTATCCCAACAATCTGTCCAGGCAATTGGTAATTCAATTTTATGATCACGGGCGGTAATGCCCATTTCATAAGCTAACATTTTAATCGTATCAGCGGGAATGCCTGTGATTTCTTCTGCCCATTCTGGGGTATATTCATCAACGCGTTCTTTCAATAACTGAAAAGCGGTTTTGACCGGCGTACCATCATCCAATTTAAATTCACCCAATAAATATGGGTCCACGCCATCGGTATGGGTAGAAATAGCTTTATTCAGTTCTCGATCCCACCACAATTTATTTTGTGGATCAAAACAGCCTTCTTCCTTTGGCACCTCAAAACGCACAAACATACCCTGTTCCGTACTGTCGGGTGTTATATTAACCAGTTCCGGCGCATTAGTGTACTGCACTAGAAAATCGCGATCATACAAACCTTGTTTAATCAGTTCATGAATTAAGGCTAATAATAACGCGCCGTCGCTGCCTGTTTTAATCGGTATCCATTTATCAGCGATAGCTGAATAACCGGTACGCACCGGATTAATAGAAATAAAACGCCCCCCTTTGCGCTTAAATTTAGAAAGCTCAATTTTTAAGGGATTTGAGTGATGATCCTCAGCAGTACCCAACATAATAAATAGTTTAGCCCGCTCTAAATCGGGACCACCAAATTCCCAAAAGGAGCCACCCATTGTATAAATAAGACCGGCAGCCATATTAACGGAACAAAAACCACCGTGGGCTGCATAATTAGGCGTGCCAAACTGTTTAGCAAATAAACCGGTAAGGGCTTGCATCTGATCACGCCCGGTAAATAGGGCAAACTTTTTAGGATCCTCAGCCCTGAGTTTAGCCAAGCGTTCTTCTAAAATACGGAAAGTTTCTTCCCAAGAGATAGCCTCAAATTTAGAATCACCTCGCTCACTACCCCGTTTACGTCGCAACGGTTTAGTCAAACGCGCCGGCGAATACTGTTTCATAATTCCAGAAGCACCTTTAGCACAAATGACACCTTGATTAAGGGGGTGCTTAGGATTACCCTGGATATAACGCACCTCACCATCACGCAAAGTGACGCGTATACCACAGCGGCAGGCGCACATATAACAAGTCGTGTTTTTAACTTCAACATGACCTGCATCTCTATCTGATCGGTTAGTCGGGTCTTGCATAGATAAACCTTTTTCAAAAACTTAGGTATGAATGTTTTAACACTTTAATATACCATTAATTGCTTCAAATTGTCAGAATCAGGATTGACAGGATTTGAGGCATACAAAAAATACCATTTTTTTAAAAAATGGTATTTCTGAGGGCATTTATTAGCATTTATCAGCACTTAATATTGAAACTGACAAAATAGAATTCTTAATTCTTAATTCTTAATTCTTAATTGATTACATATTACCAATCCGCTATTTTCCTAAATCCGTTGTACTCAATTTGACGTTTTTGTAAACAGGTTTCAACTTTTTATCGCGTGACTAATTTGTTATAATTTTACATCAAAAAAAACGAAGGAGACACTAAAAACCAGAAAATAACGGAGTCATCTTATGTCAAAACTCGCATTTGAAGCACGTTCTGCTTCTCATCAGGGGGCTACTCTATGCACACATCATCCGCCTTAGAATAAATTCTAAGGCGGATAGGGGCATTTGAAGGATGTGTGCATAGAGTAGATCAGGGGGTGGGAATGCCTTCAACATATAATCGAAGAATTATTGCGGAACCCAAACCGCTTGAACAGTTTCCTTATGGTTGGCGTTAACTATATCCAAAGAAAACAATGCAAATTTTATTTCCTCGTGATTTTTTCAAACCGAAAAAACCAAATGAAATGTTTAAAGATCAAGCAACAGCATTTGAAAAACAAGGTATGGAATTTTCAACGGTAAATATTAGTGTCATTTTGGGATGCGCTTCTTTTGATTGTTCGCCCTGTGATACTTCTGTGTTCGCCCTGTGAAACTTGCCCGTTTATGGGTAAATATATTTTTATGAACCTGTTACCAATATTAGGGCACAGTGCTCAATTTTAAATTGTTTTAATCAGACTAAAGAGGTAAAAATGGCATCGCATGAACCGTTTGATAATAGTGCTAAAGCATTCTATCGTAAGTTGTTTGAAGATTGGGGAATGGTTGTAGCGAACGAGAAATATTTTTTAAAGGGCGAAGCATTGATCTTATCGTCACAGGTACCGATCAAGATAGATTGCAAAATACAGTGTTTTCCCATTTTCGCCAAGTAAATGCTATTGAATTGAAAGGTATCCATGATCCGTTGACGATAAAAGACTACAATCGGATTATGATGCGAGTTTGGGGACTGGGTGGCTTAAAGACAGAATTGGAAGAAAATGATGAACGGGAAGAAAGCAGTGATGAGGGACAACTTAGTCCTCTTCCCAGTCAAAGAACGCTGACAATTATTTGCGTCACTAAACCTATATCGCTTCTCAAACAAGTTGATGAATTTCAATTTTTGAAAACCAAGGAAAAAGGTATATACTACTATGATGGACGAATTCAACAATGGATTATCTGTCCATCAGAGCTGGCATTGATCGAAAAGAATTACCCCCTTTTGCCATTGTCACGAGGCAAAAAACTGGAAGATTTTACCTCTTTATGTTTCCGTAAGGGCGTACAGAAAACACTCATCCGTCAATTACGTCACAAGTTTGCACCAATAGACGATAGTGTGATACAGAAAATCGAAGCCACAAACGATATGGACCAATTGGATATTTGGTTAGATCAGGTAATTGTAGCGGATTCCTTGGCAGATACAGGGCTGATTAGTGAGGAAATGAAAAACAGATAAAATAATGGTAATTGCTATACGCCAAAATATTTTGAACAGGATTAAAAGAATTAAAGGATTAACAGGATTAAAAAATGATTACTGTTTGAAATTTATCTTTAAATGATTGATTTCATTCATAATTTCTATTCAAAAACGAAAATATCGGAAATTAAAAAATCCTGTCAATCCGTAAGGAAGTTAATCCTGTTCAAAAATTTTTTATTGGCAAAGACATTTCCAAAATTCGTTGTACTCAATTATACTCGCTGGTACCATATTTAACTGTGTCTATGCAATATTTTCTTAAAAAAGTAGATGGCACTATTAGGAACGAAAGCCCCCAATTGTGGGGCTTGTGTAGGTATTTGGATGGTAGGTAATGTGGTGGGTTTCGCTGGAATGCCCAAAAAATAAACGTTTGCTAATTTTTCAATAGCAATATCGCCGAACATCAAAACGGAAAGTTTGATACAAACCATTAGTTATGAGTGGTTTGCTCAAACCAATGGTGCTAGCCGTGTATTTTCGACTAGCCTAAAAGACATCTATGCCCTTGCCCTTGATGGAAATGTAGAGCTTTATACGGGAAGTGATGCGAGTGAGATTAATCCAGATGCGATTAAAAATTCATCTGTTAAAATCATTCTAGTTGATCAGTACAAACGAGAATATTTGGTGTTTGAAGACTCTATTTCAAGATCGACTGGTTTGGAGCAGCCCAATACTCGCTTTTCAGAGAGATGCCAAGAAACTTGTATATTACCACTGGTTTCTGTTTTTTCATTAAGAGTTGAAGTGACAGGTAGCGGAAAACTTGAAATTGAAAAATTTCATTATGCTGATAAACCAGTTGCTGGCGATCCTGACGCACTAAGAGCAAGGCAGAACGCAAAAATCATTGAGCAACTCAACCAGCAAGATTTAGGATGGGTTGCGGGAGAAACCTCTGTTTCAAATTTGACTTATGCTGAAAAGAAGCGACTATTAGGAGTCGCTGAAGGACCCCAAGTGCTTGATCTACAAGGTTTTGAATACTACCGAGGTGGTGTTTTTGAACTTCAATCAAATTCAACTGATAGTCGGACCCTGAGTGTTCAAGCTAACGGTTCTTTAGTGAAAAATTTTACATGGGGAAATCGACATGGCGAAAATTGGATAACTTCAGTAAAAAACCAAGCCTCTTGTGGGAGTTGTTGGGCTTTTGCGGCGACTGGTGCAACTGAAGCTGTGACAAATCTCTATTACAATCAGCATTTAGACTTAGATTTGGCTGAACAAGATGCACTTTCATGTAGTCATGCTGGAAATTGTGAAGAGGGTGGATTTGCGTATCAGGCACTTGACTATTTTCACACAACCGGTATTGTAGATGAAAGTTGTTTTCCTTATACAGCAACGGATCAATCATGTCGTAAAAAATGCCTTTCTCCATCCATCCAAATAGATGGAAAAATTTCTTTTTGAATATGGCACTTTAAGCGGCGCCGTTGTAAATCTTCGTCATGCTATGACTTTAGTTGGCTTTGAAACGGACCCTATAGATGGACGAACCTTATGGATTTTTAAAAATAGTTGGGGTAAAGGTTGGGGAGCAAAATTAGATGATAATTTTGGTGATTACATTGGAGAACAACGTGATAATGGGTACGCTTATATTAAAACCGATATCTCTAATCTTTGGAGTTATGCGATAAGGATTCCAATAATTAGCACCCAATCTTATCAAATCAATTGTGTTGATAAAGACAACGATAAGTTTTGCAATTGGGGAATTTCAAAGGACAAACCGACATCTTGTCCCGCTTTTTGTCAGGCACAAAAGGATTGTGATGATTCTAATCCATTGCTATACTCATTTGACACGGGCTACAATTGTGTAAGTATTGATGACTATGAACCACCACCTGAACCACCAAAACCTGATGAAGAGGATAGTCAGTGTTTTATAGCAACTGCTGCTTATGGTTCTTATTTGCATCCTCATGTTAAGGTATTGAGAAATTTTAGAAACGAATACCTGCTCACTAATGCTTTAGGCAAGATGTTTGTAAAGTTTTATTATAGAACATCGCCACCTATTGCCGATTACATTTCAAATCATGAAATGCTGAGAATAGTAACAAGGTGGATTTTAACGCCAATTGTTTATAGTATTGTGTATCCAATAGTTTTTTGGATATTATTGCTAATCACTTTGTTATTTTTCTATCGTCGTCGAAAAGTATATTCAGCACGGCTATAATACTGAAATGTACCGGGGCAATGAAGAAGTGGTTCGTGCAGACAGTCTTCAACAAGGTGAACAAATTGCCTGTATAAAATGGTTTTTAAAAGGGCGATTAAAATTCTCTGATCTTGTAGAAGAAATTTGGAAAAAAAAGGCGCGGCTAGTGCAAAAAAAATCAGATGAATTAGGAAAGGTACCAGGAAAAGCTATCCCATTTGAAAAGTTTTTAGAACAGTTGGAGCTTAAAAAGGTATTTTAAACAACCTGTAGGCTCTATGGGATTAGGAACATGCACAATTTCTAAAACTCGCAACGAAGACTTAAATTATATAAATGTAGTTGATGCAATCGGAAAACGCTATAGCCCTTTGTCGGGTTACGTTGCTGCGCAAAAAAATCTAACCCGACCTACCTGGCTGTGTGTTCGCCCTCATTTATGTGAAAGGGCATTCGCGGTGGTCTGCCCCTACATGACATTTATAGCCATACTTAAGCCTTTTCAGCGAGTAGTTCTAATAAAGTTTGTTGGGCAGAAATCGCCTGTTCATCGTCTTTGGGGGTCAGACGAGTATAATAACCTTCTTGATCAAGTATCCAGGCTTGAGTGTTATCTTGCATATACAACTTTAAACCTTGTTCAATTACACGAGTTTTGAGGTTTACCTCTTCAACAGGATAACATTCTTCTACCCGCTTCAATAAATTGCGAGCCATCCAATCCGCACTCGCACAAAAAACTTCCCCCCCTCCTTCAAAATAAAAGCAACGGGTGTGCTCAAGAAAACGCCCAACAATGGAACGTACTTGAATATTTTCAGAAATACCAGGAATACCCGGCTTTAAGCAGCATATACCCCGTATAATCAAATCAATTTTAACGCCTGCCATTGAAGCTTTGTATAAAGCCTGAATGACTTTCAATTCTGTTAGGGCATTAACTTTAGCCATAATATGTGCCGGTTTACCTTTTCGAGCTATATCCGCTTCACGTTCAATGCGTTCTATCAAACCGGTATGTAAACTAAACGGTGCTTGCAACATTTTTTTCAACTGGGTACCTCGCCCCAAGGTGGTGAGTTGCATGAACATCTTATGCACATCTTCACCAATATCCTTATGACAAGTTAATAAACCATAATCAGTGTAAATACGCGCTGTTCGATCATGATAATTACCGGTCCCTAAATGTACATAACGCTGAAGTTTTTTACCTTCGCGGCGCACCACCATAATCATTTTGGCATGAGTTTTATAGCCCACCACACCATAAACAACATGGGCACCTGCTTCTTGTAAACGGTTGGCTAAACTAATATTGGCTTCTTCGTTAAAACGGGCACGCAGTTCAACTATTACTGTGACTTCTTTATTAGAACGCGCTGCTTCGACTAAAGCATCTACTAACACAGAATCCGGACCTGTGCGATATAAAGTTTGTTTAATGGCTAAAACTTTGGGATCCGTTGCGGCTTGACGGACAAAATCAACAACCGGGGTGAATGATTGAAAAGGATGGTGGAGTAATATATCACCTTCACGAATACTCGCAAATAAATTGTGGCTTAAGCCGGTACAGACACCTGGGGTAAAACTCGGAAATTTTAAATCGGGACGATCCACTAAATCTGGCAAAGGTAATAATCTATTTAGATTGACCGGCCCATTAACTTGATATAAATCAAGTTGTTCTAAATGAAAATGATTGAGTAAAAAATTAATCATTTTTTCAGGGCAATTATCAGCAACCTCTAAACGCACACTATCACCATAGCGTCGCCCTGGCAATTCTCCTTCTAAAGCGTGTAGCAAGTCATCTATTTCTTCTTCATCAACAAATAAATCACTATTGCGAGTGACACGAAACTGATAACACCCAGTGACTTTCATGCCTGGAAATAAATCTTCAACATAAGCATGAAGAATGGAAGATAAGAAAATAAAACTATAAGGTTGTTCGGATAATTCTGGCGGCAATTTAATCAAACGCGGCAATGAACGGGGTGCTTGTACGACAGCCATTCTGCTATCACGCCCAAAGGCATCTTTACCTTTAAGAGAAATGATAAAATTCAAGCTTTTATTAAGAATACGAGGAAAAGGATGCGCCGGATCAAGCCCTATGGGGCTTAAAATGGCTTGTAGTTCATTCTCAAAAAAATCTCGCACCCATTTGCTTTGTGCTTTACTCCACTGATCACGTTTGAAAAAGCATATCCCTTCTTGTTCCAATGCAGGGAGAAAATTTTCGTTCAGTAAACTATATTGCTCT
>QNES01000022.1 GCA_003645255.1 Gammaproteobacteria bacterium | reverse complement strand
TCCTGGGGAACCTTTTTCATCAATACCTAAGAATTGTAGATTGCTTGAACGACAAAGTTCTTTAGTATTTTCTTCTATTTAATACCATTAAATACGATTAAATCAGTGAATGTATATAATACCTTAGTTTGCCCGATGCTGAAAAACTGAAAACCAAAGTAATCACAGGACATAATTCCTTTGGAGTTCATGACTTTGTTCCCGGACCGTGTGCTTATTTTACCTTCCTGCGCAATCCGATTGATGGATTTCTTTCACAATATTATTGGTTTCTCACTGGTATTCCAAAAAATGAACATCAGAAACATATCGGCATTCCTTTGGAAGAGTTTGGCATAGAGCAATATGTGGTATATGCCGAAAACAACGGATACGATATTGTCACCTCGACCAATTGGTTAGCTACCCATTGGCACGGAGAACGCGCGGGAAAAGAAGTGCCTACCGCCGTTAGTATTAAGCAGAATGGTTTTTTAGCTCAGGAGAGGTGTACAGAAGAGATATTTGAGCAAGCCATAAAGAATCTCGAAACCCATTACGCCTTCATCGGCATTACTGAAAAATATGCGGAAACAATATTTCTGCTCAACAAGATGATGGGATGGGATTACTCAATCCCGTTCCCTCATACTAACCGTGCGAAAAAGCCGGTTCAAAAATCTGAGCTTTCGCCAGATATCTTGGAGCGCATCAAAAAGCTTCGTTTTTATGATTTTAAACTTTACGCTATGGCAAAAGAATGGTTTTCCAATCTTGTGGAAAAAGAAGGTGTTTACCAAGATCCCGTTTTTTTGTCTTATCAAAAAGACGTAGAAAAAAACCGTCTTGAAACGCAGAGTCCTTCTGACTCAATATACATAAGGGAATTTTTAGAACGAAAAAAGTAGTAAAGGGAATACCCAATAAATAATATACCCATATTTAGAAGAAACCAGATGAATGAATCGAAATTACAAGACTCTATAGCCATAATCGGTATGGCAGGTCGTTTTCCAGGGGCGAACAATGTCAATGAGTTTTGGCAAAATATACGAGACGGTGTTGAATCCATTACCTTTTTTGGCGATGAAGAATTAGAAAATTCAGGTGTCGCACCAGCTTTGCTTCAAGATAGTGGTTATGTTAAAGCTTATGGCGCGTTGGAAGATGTCGAAATGTTTGATGCTTCATTTTTTAATTTCAGTCCCAAAGAAGCAGCTATGATGGATCCTCAACATCGTCTTTTTCTGCAATGTGCTTGGGAAGCATTGGAAAATGCGGGCTACGATTCTGAAAAATACGAGGGTCGTATTGGTGTTTACGCTGGTGCGGGTATAAGTACCTACTTAATTAGGAATTTAGCATCCAATCCTAAGTTATTTAACACTTTTAGTAACTTCGATATTGCAACAACTAATGATAAAGATGCGATACCCATGCGGGTGTCCTACAAATTGAACTTAAAAGGACCCAGTATAAATGTTGCCACCACTTGTTCTACATCATTGGTAGCTATTCACTTGGGATGTCAAAGTTTGCTGAATGAGCAGAGTGATATGGTGCTGGCTGGTGGTATTTTTGTCCGCGTTCCTCAAAGAGAAGGTTATTGGTACCAAGAAGGTATGATGTTTTCGCCAGACGGTCATAGTCGAGCATTTGATGCTCAAGCTGCGGGACTTGTGCCAGCCAGTGGTGCGGGCATTGTTGTTTTGAAATCGCTCAAAAAGGCTTTAGCCGATGGCGACTGTATTTATGCCACTATCAAAGGTTCTGCCGTCACCAATGATGGTAGTGCCAAAATGAGTTATGCCACATCTAGTGTAGATGGTCAAGCAGAAACGATTATCCAAGCACTTTCGTCTGCTGGCATAGGGGCAGAAACCATTTCATATATAGAAGCTCAGGGGACCGGTACAAAATTAGGGGACCCCATTGAAATCAAAGCACTGACTAAAGCATTTCGTGCAACACTTCCAAAAACTGATTACCTTTGTCCTATCGGTTCACTCAAACCCAATATTGGTCATACTAACAACGCTGCCGGTGTGATAGGTCTTATGAAGGTTGTTTTGGCTATGAAACATCGGTTACTTCCCCCTACTCTTCATTTTCAAAAACCAAATCCTAAGATTGACTTTGCTAATAGTCCTTTTTATGTCAATGCTACCCTACAAGAATGGAAAACGGATGGAATTCCGCGTCGTGCTGGGATTAGTGCCTTTGGTGTCGGCGGTACTAATGCACATGCCATTTTAGAAGAGGCACCAATACAAGAACCTTCTGGAAAATCCCGACCTTGGCAGTTACTGGTATTGTCCGCAAAAACGGAGTCTGCCCTTGAAACTGCAACAACACAACTGGCAAAATATTTCCAGCAACATCAGGAACTTAACTTCGCTGATGCTGCTTATACACTTCAGCTAGGTCGCAAAGATTTTAACCATCGCAGAATATTGGTTTGCCATAGCATTGATGAGGCTGCCAATCTTTTAGAGAAGCGGGAACCAAAACGAATATTTACCTCCGTATCAAAAAGACGATCTGTCGTGTTCATGTTTTCAGAACAAGAATCGCAGTATGTCAATATGGGGCTAGAACTATACCAAGTTGAACCGACATTTCAAAAACAGGTGGATATTGGCTCAGAAATTCTCAAACCGATAATCGGTTTTGATTTGCGTCATTTGTTGTATCCGAACAAAGAAGCCACACAACAACTTCAACAAACGGCTATTAACCAAGTTGCCATTTTTGTCATTGACTATGCCCTTGCTCAGTTGTGGATGGAATGGGGTGTACGTCCCAAAGCGATGGTTGGTCATAGTATTGGCGAATATGTCGCAGCCTGTTTGGCAGGTGTATTCTCGCTTGAAGATGCATTGTCGCTAGTGGCAGCACAGGGTCAAATGATACAGCAGCAAATACCACCGGGTGCTATGCTCGCTACCCCCTTCACCGCAAAAGAACTAGAAGCTTATTTGGGCAAGGAACTCTCCTTGGCTGTGACTAATAGACCATCCCTTTCTGTGGCAGCCGGAAATATTGAAGCAATTGAGGCATTACAAAAACAACTTACAGATGAAGGTGTAGAGTGCCGTCGTCTAAGTGCTTCCCATGCTTTACATTCAGAAATGATGGAGCCCATTGTCGAACAGTTTGCCGAGCATGTCCGAAAAATTAATCTAAAGCCTCCACAAATTCCCTATTTATCCAATGTAACCGGTAATTGGATTACAGCGGCAGAAGCGACCGATCCTAACTACTGGGCCAAGCATTTACGTCATACCGTGCGTTTTAATGAATGTTTGCAACAGTTATTGCTGGAACCAACGCAAATTTTGCTTGAAGTTGGTCCTGGACGGACTTTAGGTGCATTAATTAATCAACATCCGGATAAAGCCCCAGAGCAATTTATCGTTTCATCAGTACGTGAATCCAAGGATAATCAATCAGATGTGGCATTTTTGCTCACGACTTTGGGCAAACTTTGGGCAGCCGGGGTAAAAATCAATTGGTCGGGATTTTATGCGCTTGAACAGCGTCATCGAGTTCCTTTACCAACTTATCCATTTGAACTGCATCGTTACTGGATTGATCCTCAAAAACAGAGCGCTGTTGGCGGTACGTCTCAATTAGCTGGAAATGAAGAATCTGAAGCTCAGGAAGAAGAAGATTCGTTTTCACTTTTTTCTTCCAGACCAAACTTATCTTCTTATACTGCTCCCCGGGACAAAAAGGAACAAAAGCTTGCCAAAATTTGGCAAAGTTTTTTAGGCGTTGAACAGGTTGGTATCCACGATAATTTTTTTGATTTAGGAGGCTGTTCCTTAATAGCCAGTCACCTGATTACCAAAGTACGCAAAACGATGCAAGCAGAATTGTCGGTGCAAAAATTTTTAAATGCACCAACCATTGCTGAGTTAGCTGAACTAATTGATACTGCCGATTCCACTCAGGATGTGAAACCCGCTCTTCCTTCCTCATTGGTCAAAATCCAAGCGGGCAGTAGTCAGAAAAAACCTTTATTTTTGGTACATTCGATATATGGACAAGTATTCTTATATCGGGAACTTGCCCAGAGTCTTAACCCGGATCAACCCGTTTATGGTTTTCAAGCACTTGGATTTGAAGGGGAAACTGAACCGCTTAACAAAATTGAAGATATGGCGGCGCACTATATCAAAGCAATGCGTGCTCTTCAGCCAGTGGGTCCTTATCTTTTGGGTGGTTCTTCGTTTGGTGGTCTTGTCGCTTTTGAAATGGCGCAGCAACTACATGCTCTAGATCAAAAAGTCGCACTTTTGTTTCTTGCTGATACCCCGGCTGTCGATCAAGCTTTGTTTAATTTAGAAGATGATGCCGCTATTCTTTTGTTCATTGCTGATCACCTGTTGAAATTAAACATAAATTCCCTATCTTTGAATGATTTGCGAAAATTAGCTCTTGAAGAACAAATAAGCTGCATTTTGGAACTAACGGAGGAACGCAAGGGTTTTGAAGCATCTCAAATTCAGCAATTAGTTCAAGTTATCAGAGCCAATCATGAAGCGAGGAAGAACTATTCGCCTCGCATTTATCCTGAAAAATTCATCTTTTTCCGCGCCGAAGAACCGTTGGAAAAAGATACCATCCATCATCCCGAACATTTTTGGTTAGAATTTGCGGGGGGTGGAATTGAAATCAATACGGTGCCAGGGAATCACTTTACCATGAATTATCAACCTCATGTCCAGGCGATAGCTGAAAAAATCAAATTTTGAGCCTGACTTTTATAAACCTGTCAGGTATTTAAGACCTGACAGGTTTTCTGAAATTTATATTATTTTTCCTTCAAGTAAACTTGCAATTGATCCAGCTGGGATAACCCTAGTCAATTCAAATCCCGCTGCTTCAAATAAAGAACGAAATTCTTCTTCAGTACGAACAGCGGCTGAAAGTAGCATCAACAAATTTAAATCGGCGAACTTAGGCATCCAAAAAGTATCCTCAGTAATCACCCTCTCAATAACTAACAACCGCCCTTTTCCTGCCATCGCTTGATGACAGCTTTTAAGCACTTTTACTACATTTTGGTCATCCCAAGTATGAAGAACATACTTGAACAAATAAGCATCTCCTCTGCTTGGTATTTGAGATTTAAAGAAATCTCCCCCTACAGCTTCACAACGATTCGTCAAACCCTTTTCCTCAAATAAGATTTTGGCCTTTTCAGCTGCTCGTGGACGGTCAAAGAGTGTCCCTTTCAAAGAAGGGTATTTTTGCAAAATAGCGGCTAAGAGATTACCTGTTCCGCCACCAACATCCACTAACTTTTCTAAAGTGGAAAAATCATAAGCACTAATAATAGCCGAATCTTGTATAAGTGAAACTTCTGCCATTCCTCGGTCATAAATTTTAGAAAAATCGGAATCTTGATTTTGATCGAGATACTGAAACATAGACATGCCGTAAATACGTTCATGTGCATCTTTTCCAGTACGTAAAGTTTCCATTGCGTCTCCCCAACAACTATATGTTCTTTCCAAGAATAAAAGGAAGTGTCGTATAGAATGCGATTCCTTATCCTGTAAACAGGCAGCCAGCGGAGTCAGTTCAAAACACTTAGGCTCAGTTTCTGCAAAAACGCCGACACTGGCTAATGCCCGTAGAAAACGATACAGAGAATGACTGTGGGTATCAGTCGCTTGTGCCAATTCATCACAGTGTTTTGGCCCATCTTTAAGTAGATCTGCAATACCTAATTTTGCGGTAATCACAAGAGATTGCATTATCCCAGCTGTAAGTGCCATTTGAAAGATAACTTCCTCAGGAGGAAGTTGTTTAGAAAGTTCTAGATTGAGTAAATTCATAATTGAGTCTTTTTAGAGATTAAGTTTGGTCTCGGGTCTTATTGGTTTTATTTTCTATAGACTGTTTTAACGCGGGTATCATTGCATTGCCCAAAAATGAGTCCAAGCATATTTAAACAATCGTTTGAGGAATGCCAAAACCGAGTAAAAAAACACCACCCACGCTGATAACGGCTGGGATGAGCATAACCGTAAACGTGGTATTCATATTTGCATTGAAATCATTTGCCAAATCGAACAACGCATTTAGATGCTTCAAACCTCCATCCATCAAGACAATTTGCGCTGTATCAGTAGCAATCGTAGAAGCACCCCGTAAAGAAATCGATACTTGAGATTGTTTGAGCGCGATTGAATCATTGATACCGTCTCCGATATAACAAATAAAATGACCTTTTTTTTGTAATTGTTTGATAATAGTCGCTTTGTTCTCTGGTAAGGTTTCAGCGAAATAATGGTCAACGCCAATATCTCGTGCTAATGTTCTTGTGGGTATCTCATGATCACCGGAAATAATATAGGTTGCTTTAATATTCTTACGCTGTTTCAAACGGCTGATAATTGCCTTTGCTTCTGGACGCACTGTTGGCAACAATTCAATAGCACCACTGACTTGATTATCAATTGCTACCATGACTAAAGTATAGCCTTCTTCATGACAAAGTTGTTGCTGCTGCTTGAGGCTAATCGGAATGCTCATGCCTACCGTCACCATAAAACGTTCACTACCGACATGGATAGTATGCCCAGCCACGACAACAATCAAGCCATAACCAATTTTATATTCGCTATCATCTATGGAAGGGAGGGTTAACTGTCGTTTTTCAGCTTCTTGTAGAATCGCTTGCGCCAAAGGATGATTCTGTTTACATTCAGCCGCTGCCGCATAAGTTAAAATATCATTTTCACTATAGCTAGAACAACAATGAATAGCACCTATGTGAGGTTGTTCCTCAGTCAAGGTACCTGTTTTATCAAAAATAATAGTATCAACCTGACTAAGTAATTCCAAAGAACGTCCATCTTTAATAAGAATATTTTGCTTGGATGCTAAGTTGAGATAATTCAGAATACTAATTGGAGCTACAAATGCTAGTTTTTCTTTGGGATGGGAATTACAAGCTCTTGTTCATCTGATGGTAAGTCCAACGTTTTATTGCGAACATCCTTATAATATTGTGTGTTGGCATAAAGTTCCATTTTATAAACAGTGATGCTTTCTACCCCTGTCTCAAGGGCACGTTTGACACTATAGGCCCAGGTGTCAGGTGTTTCACCAGCAAGTCCGCTCATGAGATCGATATTAACAACTGCGCCGGTACCTTGGGCAAAGTCAATAGCTCGTAAAACTTTTTCTTCGGTGTCCTGGCGATTGGACAATTTGATAATATCATCAGATAGTGATTGAACACCAAGACTGATACGGTTCACTCCCAGCCTTTTCAAAACGTCGGCTTTCTTTTGAATAAGTGTTACTGGCTCTCCCTCGACTGTAAATTCAGGTTTGTTAGTGCTGTCAATATTCAAATGTTTATGAAGCGTCTCAGTAATTTTAGATAAGCTCTTTTCATCCAAAAGTGTTGGTGTACCGCCCCCAAAGTAGATGGATAGTACTGGTCTTTCTTTTAAATGAAAACGTTCAGCAGCAATTTCAATTTCCCGGCAAATAGCATCTACGTACCTATCAATTTCAGATTTCCGGCTGCCTGTGAACGTTCGATAATAGCAATAGGAGCATTGCTGGGCGCAAAAAGGAATATGCACATAAATGTTTAACGGTTTGGGGGCTAACACATCTCCACTCGTCAGTTTTTTCCAGTGCTGAAAGTTCGGATAGTTGGTAATAAATCCCCTTCTGGAAGGTTCCAAGTTGGTAAGAAACCCCCTTCTGGTCGGCTCTAAGTGAGCATCTTCTGTATTCATGTATCAGTTATCAGTTATCAGTATTGTTGAGCCATTTAATCGTTTTGAAAAAAATTGTACAGATTACTATATTTCATAGTTTTCTATTATATAGACGTTCAGAAAAATAAATTTATAAGGAAGGGCGATAACGAATGTTCGCCCCTACAAGTTTCTATTTAATATCACGTACTGTAGGGGCAGACCACCGCGACTGCCCTTGTGTGTGAATTTATTTATATGAAAAACTATACCTACATTTTTTCAAATTTCAGTGAAATTACTTATCTGGAAAAGTATAGGCTAAGATTTTAAAATCAAGCTTTATTTTTGGTAAAAATCCGATTTTTTCAAAAAATTTCTTGAACGGGTTAAAAATGTTAAAATACTTTTGCATACCCACATATATTCTGATTGATTAATTTTCACCGTTTGAATAACGGTATCCTGACAAAAAAGGCAAACATTTTGTCGAGTACGATGAATACGTGTCGGCAGTGCGCCAAAATATGCCCACCTTACAGTCAAGATGAGATCACAATCTGGGCAGATTGTTTTATAATAAGTTGGGTGCCGTCTGTATTTCGGTTTGTAGGTTTTCATTTGAATTGACTAACCACTACCACAGGTTCCACCTGTGGTAACTTAAAAATTAAATTTTGATATAAAAACTCACGCTAATTATGCCCCTTATTCCGGTTCTTATTCGTCACCTTGGACTTGTTCCCTATCAACCGACTTATCAAGCTATGCGGCAATTTACCAATACCAGGCATGTAGATACCCTTGATGAACTGTGGGTGCTTCAACACTCGTCCGTATATACATTAGGGCAAGCGGGCAAGCGTGAGCATTTACTCAATACCGGCGATATACCAGTTTACCCTATTGATCGGGGTGGACAAGTCACTTATCATGGTCCTGGTCAATTAATTGTTTATATCTTAATAAATATCAAGCGGCGCCAGTGGGGCGCAAAAAAATTAGTACAAGCTTTAGAACAAGCTATTATTGATTATCTCATGAGTCTTAAAATTAAGGGTGAACGCCATAAAAAAGCCCCAGGTGTCTATGTCGAGGGGCGCAAAATAGCCTCTTTAGGTTTAAGAATACGGCACGGTTGTTGCTATCATGGTTTAAGTTTAAATGTTAACATGGATTTAAGCCCTTTTGCCGGGATTAATCCATGTGGTTATACCGGCTTAGAAGTGACACAATTACGTGATTTAGGGGTGACCGATAATTTTACTCAAGTTTCTACACAATTTTTGCGCTATTTATTAGATACCCTTTATCTCGAACAAGGGCAACCACAAGGGATTGCCCCTACTGTTCCTAATCATATTATCAAATAGATATTATATTCCATCATGCAACATCTTGACATTCTCATTTATGCGGGTTGGATTATTCCCGTCGAACCCGAAAACGTAGTTTATGAACAACATGCTATTGGCATACAAGATGGAAAAATTGTCGCTGTATTGCCTCGCAGTGAAGCGGTTCGGCATTTTTCAGCACGTATTACTCATCGTTTGACAACACATCTATTAATACCAGGTCTGATTAATACCCATAGCCATGCAGCGATGACTTTATTTCGTGGCTTTGCCGATGATTTACACTTGGAAAAATGGTTAAATGACAAAATTTGGCCAGCGGAAAAAGCGCATGTTAGTAAAACATTTGTCGCAGATGGTACTCGATTGGCTATTGCTGAAATGCTACGTGGCGGTGTCACTTGTTTCAATGACATGTACTTTTTTCCTGAAGTGGTGGCTAAAGTTGTTGAAGAAAGCGGCATACGGGCTACGCTTGGATTGATTCTCCTTGAATTTCCCACAGCTTATGCTCAAGATGCTGATGAATACCTGAAAAAAGGTCGGGAAGTGCATGACGCTTATCATGATCATCCGCTCATTAAAACCGCTTTGGCTCCCCACGCACCTTATTCGGTGTCAGATACTTCACTCACATCGGCTCAAGCAATGGCGGAAGAATTTGATTTACCTGTTCATATCCATCTTCATGAAACCGCCAGCGAAATTGAAGAGGCGGTTGAAAAGCATGGTGAACGCCCTTTAACACGCTTAGACAAATTGGGCTTATTATCACCACGCCTAATGGCTGTCCATGCGACACAATTAAAAAATGAAGAAATTAATCTATTAGCGAGTCTCGGTGTTAATGTGGTTCACTGTCCAGAGTCAAATCTCAAACTGGCGAGTGGATTATGTCCAGTGGGTAAGTTATTAAAAGCGGGCGTGAATGTCGCATTAGGTACAGACGGTGCTGCTAGTAATGATGATCTAGATATGTTGGGGGAAATGCGGACAGCAGCATTATTAGCTAAAGCTGTGAATAAAGATGCTAGCTGTGTACCAGCCGCAACGGCACTGAGCATGGCGACTATAAATGGCGCGAAGGCTTTAGGTATAGACAATTTAACGGGCTCACTGGTAGCAGGCAAATCAGCAGATGTGGTTGCGATTAATATGCTTGATATTGAAACGCAACCCATTTATAACCCGTTATCTCAACTGGCTTATGCAGTCGGGCGCGATAAAGTTACTGATGTTTGGGTAGCCGGTAAACATTTAATGAAATCGCGTACTTTGACATCACTAGATGTACATGAAATCAAATCTAAAACGTATTCATGGCGCGAAAAAATACTTTCTAAGTGATCAGTGAACAGTTATCAGTTATCAGCTTTAGATGGTGGGCAAGAAAAAAGCTTTGCCCACCCTACGTTTTGACTTATGTATAACGATGAGTGCTGAGTATAGTTACATTTTAAAAAGAAATAATATTTATTGCTTTCAAATTACCCATTCCAAAAATGCAAATGAAAAACTTTTTTTTCATAATCTTAATGATTTTAGCCGCCTGTTTTGGCGGGGCTAAAGCTTATATCGATCATCAATTGCATATTGAATTAGATACATCAATACAATCTGTAGCAGAACTTGTTCCAATAGAATATTCAGAAGTGAGCACCTCACTACTTGGCTCGGTTTATATTCGTCATTTACGCTTAACGATACCTAATTCTGATCCTATACTGATAAATACTATAACACTTTATAAAGCGTACCAATTTTATAACCCAAATAAATTACCCCAACACATTTCAATGGCTATACAAGGTATACAGATTCCCATACCTATTAGCGATACAGCAGCACCTACCCCGGTATTGGTATCAGCCTTTGGATATGCTCCCTATTATTTCACACTTAAAGAGTTACGTGAATTGGGTTATGCTCGTATCAATGCCGATATACATATTGAAGCTAAACCCGATAAACATAAAATGTCTTTGTGGGGAAAAATAAATGCACAAGCCTGGGGCGAATTAACCCTATCAGCAGATTTAAATAATGTACCAACCCCAGCTTCGTTATCAATTAAAACAGCCTCGCAAATACAGTTAGCTGAATTGACGCTGAGTTATACTAATAAAGGCTTCATCAATCGAATATTCACACATTTAGCACGACGTAATAAAATGACAGTCAATCGTTTAAAATATTCTTTAATCAACCAGCTAAAAAATTCGATGAGTCAGGCAAAAATCACATTGGATGCCAGTGTGCTTACCAGTTTACAACAATTTATTCAAACGCCTGATAGACTGACAATACATTTAAAACCTAATCCACCTTTGACAATAAATACACCCATTTATACATTTCCAAAAAGTTTGGGGTTGAAAATGACAACGATAAACTCAAACTAGATAAGTAGAAGCTACGGGGCTTGCCTTGTGGTTACCCTTCGTATTTACCCCAAAACTAATAAATAGGAGAATTCATGTTATTTAAAAAACTCTGGCATTCAAGCCTAGCCGTTTTGTTGTTGGCTTTGACATCTTACGTCATGGCGGAAGATGTGAAAATCGAAGATGGCTACTTCATCCATTACAATGCCCTCAATACCACCATTCTCAGCGCGGATGTGTTAAAAAGATACAAGATTACGCGGAGTAAAAATCGTGCCATGTTGAATATTTCCGTGAAGAAAGGTGAGAAGCTCACACAGAGTCAACCTGTGAAAGCGAAAGTGATAGCCCAAGCTGTTAATCTTAACAAGCAGTTAAAGACACTTGATATGCGGCTAATTGAAGATGGCGGTGCTATTTATTATATTGGTACCTTTGCTATTAGCAATGAAGAAAAGTTGACTTTCACCGTGACAGTCGATCCTGAAAGTAAAGGTAAAGAACACGAAGTCAAATTCGAGCAGCAGTTTTTTGTGGATTAAACTCAATATAAGAAATCCGATTTTTTCAAAAATCGGATTTCTTCAGTTTTTTGGATCAAGGTACCGTATTTCTAAAACCATCCTAAATTCGTCGTCGCTCCGCAATTCGCTCATCTGCCGTATTACGAACAATCACTTCATACAAAATGGCTTCGACATTGCCCTGTTTGCGTAAGACGCGCCCTAAACGTTGCACATATTCACGATCACTCGCACTCCCCCCCAAAATCACTGCCACTTTTGCTATCGGTACATCAATTCCTTCATTTAATACCTTTGTTGTTACAATTACCCGATAAATACCCGCTCGAAAATTATCCAAAATAGCTTTACGTTCAGCCGCCTTAGTTTGATGGGTAATCACCGGAATAAGGTGCTGCCGGGCAATGCGATAAGCAAAACGATTATGCGCCGTAAAAATTAGCATCGCTTGATGATGATGCTCACTCAAAAGCTGATCAAGTATATCAAGTTTACCTTGAGCCTGATAAATAATCTCTTTCCATTTCAATTCTGCCACTTTTGCGCGACGCGCCTCAGCTTGAAAAGCACTACGGCGCGTTAATTCATGCCACCACATAGAACCATGACTTTCCCGCAAACGGCTATCACGCACATAACCCATATAAGTCTCATAAGCAGTATAATAATCCCTTTTTTCATCTTCATACAAATCGACTCGAATGCGTTGAGTACGATATTCCGCTAATTGTTCCCCTGTTAAATCATCAATATGTTTGCGGTAAACCACCGAACCCACTAGTTCATTTAATAAGCCGACTTGATCATAAGGATCAAGCTTATCAAATAATTGGACTTGAGCATTAGTGGAAGCCTTCGGTTTAGCATAAGGGGAGCGAAAATTGTCTTGAGTAGGATAGGTAGCCGTTAAACCCAGGCGGAAAGGTGCGGCGCACATCAGCGCGATTTCATGCCACGAAGGGGCAGGTAAATGATGAATTTCGTCAAAAATCACTAACTTAAATAAATTACCCAATGCCTCAGCATTTGCCCAGGCACTGGGATAAGTCGTAACGGTAATGGGTAAAGCTTGTTTTTCTAAACTATACCATGCGCCAACAGTCGTGTTGAAAGCATTTTCTAAACGAGCATACCACTGATGAAGCAAATCAATTGTTGGCACGACAACCAAGGTACTAACTTGTGTTTGCACAATGGCGTGTAATGCCAAAACGGTTTTACCAGCCCCAGTTGGTAATACGACACTACCCCAGCAATTAGCTGTTATCCAAGCATTCAAAGCCTCAGTTTGATAAATGTGCGGCTCCCAATTACCCTGGAGACGGAGAGATAATGTTTGCCAACGTGGAACTTGATTACGAATATTTTGCTCATCAAGCCAAGGGCGTATCAGCCGATAATCAACTGCACGGCAACGCCATTTCCCCTGAAGCCAACGAAAGGGATGCGGTGTGTCAATACTCTGCTCCACATTATCAAGCACAATGGTTCCCCCGTCAAAACGAGCACGGGGTATTTCTTTTTTTTCGCCTGTAAAAGGAGATTTTTTTTTCGGGATTTTTTTCTCCTTCATTATGTTTAACCTACTTAACTAAAACAATATTAAATACTAAATTCTAAAAAAAAATATCCTGTACAAAACTTATTTCTGAAAAAAATGCTTTTTTAATTCCTTAGCATATAATTTCAACAAAAATACAGCACCCAGAATATACCTTCTCCACATTCTGCCAGGTTCTTGCAACAGTCTGTATAACCATTCTAGCCCCATTTTTTGTAAAAATAACGGTGCTCTTTTCTTGACACCGACATAAAATTCCGCAGATGCGCCTAAGCACAAAAATAACGGTGACGGAATAGCTTGTTTTTTTAAAGTACTGTGAATAGCTAAACTTAAGCATTCTTGTTTAGGAAATGCTATACCAATAATCACATATAGAGGTTCAAAAACCTTAATTTTATCAACGATTGATTGACAAACGTTATCGAAAATCGCACTGTTTATCTCAAAAAAAGGGGGAGCATAGTATGCGATGTTATCATAATCTTGTTTTAACTTTTGCCCAAGGCTTTCCTGACAAACGATGACTAAGATTTTTTGCCTATTTTGTTTAGCACGCTGCCATAGAATGGGAAATAAATCGCTGCCAGTGAGTCTCGCTTTTAATGATTTGCGTACCAGTCGGCTAAACCAAATAATCGGATAGCCATCAGGTAAAATAAACAATGCCTGGCAGAGTTTTTCTTTTAAAGCCTGATGTTGAACTTGATCTAGTTTAACCACCTGATCAGCATTCGGTGTGAGAACAAAAGGTAATCGATGCTCATAATCAGGGTTTAGTCGATAATTCATAATGTGATCAATCACATCACCCAAACTCTGTGCTGAAATAAAATCAAAACCAAAAAGATGAACTGTTTGATACATAATGACTGAATAAATCAAATATGGAACGTGCCTAAGATAACTAGGGCTATCCGAAAGTCTTGCCCCTACATCAATCAAGGTACCAAAGGGATAATCCCTTGGTTACCCCACACTTGACTAAGTTATTTTATGCACGTTCCTATGGTTGCCCTAAATAGTTACAAAAAAATAGTATTAAGGAATGAGATTTTAAGAAGTGATAAAAACTTTCAAGCCAAACCTGCCAGGTTTAAAAAACCTGGCAGGTTTAGTATTCGAGGTATTATTTAATTTTCATTCCTAAGGATTTTTTTCAAAACTGAAAACTGAAGGATTAAGCATGAGTCTATTAATGGATGCTTTAAAAAAAGCGGATGAAACAAATGATTTACCAACATTACCTAATACATTCGATATCAATAAGGATGAAGAACAACTTTCCGTTGATATTATAAATGATAACACCCCAATAACTTCTCCACCCACTTCTAATGAATCACTTGCCTCAGATGAAGAAGAGCAAAGCGAAAAAATCAGTAGCACGTGGGATAATGAACTACTCCAACAATTTCAACAGGATAAAAAATCTGAAGCCCTACCGTCTGATGAAATCGCACCTTTAAATGATAACATCAATATTGATTCTGATAAACCGGCAGTGCTAGGTGATAGCGAAAATGAACTCAAAAATGAGGAGCCTAAAACAATTCAAACCTCCGTAGAAACTCCCAAACAAATGGTTGCAGAACCTGGGTTTGAATTAAAATTTAAATCAGAGGTTACAAAACCCAAAGCTGAATCCAAAGTCGATGAAAAGAAAGTCGATGAAAAGAAAGTCGATGAAAAAAAAGCCAATGAAAGAAAGGAATTTGTAAAAACAATGGCAAAACAAGCTCATTATCCAAAAGAAGCACAACGCATTTTGGCAGCCGGCGCCCCACCCACTTCCTCTAGACGAACATTTTTGTTATCCGGTGTATTAATTATCTTAATCATTGTTATGGGGGCTGGATATTATTATATAGAATCTTTATCTTCGCAATCCAATTTATTTTTAGGCGAAACATCCAGCACAAGCGTTTCCAAGCGGCAAGCCACCTCTCATTCGGATACAAGATCATTGCAACCCGCACCGAAAAAACAACAATCTACTAATCAGACTTATGAAGAACCGGTTCAAAAACTTCCCCCTACTATTGAAGTTAATAAACCAGTTCAAACTCAACCCATTTTGACAACGGCAATTCAATCAACTGAAGATAAAAGGGCAAAAATACCGGCTACCCCCCAGCCTCAAGCCAAAACACGCCCATTTGCGATTTCTGAAAAATCGAAATCAATGCCACAAGCCCCCTCACAAATTGCAACACCTGCTCAAAAATCTCCCTCTACCAAAGAAGTGGTGCAAATCAAACAAAAACCATCATCCCTTCCCCCTGGTATAAAAACCTTACATAAAACCGTTGCCTCCAAAATAAATGCTGAATTATCAAAGGCTTACGCAGCATTTCAACAAGGAGATCATCAAACGGCGCAAATAGCCTATACTAAAACCTTACAACAAGATCAAAATAATCGTGATGCCCTATTGGGACTCGCCGCTTTAGCTTTGCTTAGGGGCAACAAATATTTAGCACAACAACATTATCGACGAGTATTGCAATTATATCCCCAAGATACTTATGCACAAGTGGGTTTAATCAATACTTTAGAACATCTATCCCCAGAAACAGAAAGCCAATTAAAATTACTACTAGAACAAGCACCGCAATCGGCTTATATACATTTTAATTTAGGTAATCTCTATGCCAGCCAGAAACGATGGGCGCAAGCACAACAAGCCTATTTTAATGCCCTACATTATGATACCAACCAAGCCAATTATGCCTATAACCTAGCGATCAGTTTAGATCATCTCAATCAACCACAAATGGCTCTGACTTATTATCAACGAACATTACAATTTGCACCAAATCAACCAATTCATTTCAACTCACAAGCGGTGCTAAAACGAATACAGACTTTAATGGCTCAAACGGGTAGCAGTGCGCTGGCAAATTTACCGATTGGGGAATAGTATTTTGTTTTTGGAAGTTAAAAGAAGGGCGATTTTGTACCGAAGTGGCTATTTTTTTGGCAGCCCTGAAAAATAAAAAAATGATAAGCTAATTTGAGATTTTTAAATTTTATGTTAAAATATAATTATCGTATTCACTTTAATCAGTTACTTAAAAATCATGTCATATAGTGATTTCACCTTAAAAAAAGTCAAACAAAAATTGAAGATAAAAGTCGTTGAAAATCAAGACTTATTTTCCAAAATTCAGGAAATTAAGGTGAGTGATTATTTATCAGCGACTCTCAAATACAATTTACCATTAGCTTTAGCCGTTGGCACAGAAAAAGCGCGTTCTGAACTCATCATCGTCAATGTCTTACTAGAAGTCAGGAAGTTATTGAAAGAGAAGATCAGTTTTTTTTCAGGTATCAATTTGGATGTTGATAAGAAAAAAGATTTAAACGGTTTTTGTGATTTCATTATTAGCAAATCACCAGAACAATTCTATCTCAATGCCCCAATTATAACTATCGTAGAAGCAAAAAATGAAAATATCACAGGGGGTTTAGGGCAATGTATAGCTTCAATGTTTGCATCAAGCCTCTTTAACGATAAAGAAGGAGAACATTTACCGAAAATATATGGTGCCGTTACAACGGGTAATACATGGCGGTTTTTAGAATATCATGATAACACTGCTTTTATTGATTTGATAGAATATCACATTACCAATGTTAATAAAATTGCGGGCATATTGGCAGAAATGCTCAATGAAAATGCCTAAAAATTGAACTCACCCCAACAATCAGCCATCATCGTTATTGTATATACTCGACTATCAAGTTTTTTATAAGTTCTTGATTTAAAAAGAAATATAATTTTATACCTAAAAACTAAATAACCTTAAAAATGAGTTGGCTATTTTAACACTTTTAGGTTGAATGTTAAGGCAAAAAAAAACCTGACAGGTTTTTAAAACCTGTCAGGTTTATAACTTTCACAACTTTCGGCGCGGGTGGTGTCAAAGTCAAATAACTTAGGGCATGAAGTTGATTTTAGAGATGAGCGTTTTTTCTTGTTATTTAAACAATCTTATCTTATTTTTTTGTATCTCTTGCTGTAATAGTAAATCTTTTGTATTAAGGTTCACCATATCAATTTTCAAATCAAAACCAACTCTAACCAAATAAGATACAAAAAGTGCTTTTTTCTTCTGAAACTCTTCTTTTGTCAT
The DNA here is from genome assembly GCA_003645255.1 of Gammaproteobacteria bacterium. Taxonomy (GTDB): domain Bacteria; phylum Pseudomonadota; class Gammaproteobacteria; order Beggiatoales; family Beggiatoaceae; genus QNES01. Next base: position 18,985 of record QNES01000022.1, on the reverse strand, counting down.
ACAAACATCCAAAGCTATGTCTATATCTCCACCCGTTTGTTTATCATCTACACGGCTTCCAAATAAGTAAACATCAACATCGCCAAAACTTTTTAAGATGCTTTGTTGCAAAATGTTTATTATTCTATTTGACAATCTCATCAATATAGCTCTTTGAAAAATTTAATGCATTAAAATAATAACCTTCAATTTTATAAAAACTATCCACACAAAATTTCAAATTATTTAATGCCTCTTGTAAATCTTCTGGATAATCATGTTCTAAATCATTTCGCACTTCTCTTAATTCTATCCAATTTTCAAGACTATCAATAATCTGCTCTTTTTCTATATAATACAAAATTTCACTCATTTTGTGACTGTTAATACCAGCAACTTCTAAAAGCAAAGCAAATATTTTTGCCTCCATAAAATCTTGAATTGAACTAAATCTTTTCAAATAAGCATCTAAAATGGCTTTTTTTTCAGATTTTAAGGTGTTAAAAATAAATGGCTCATATATATTATCATCTTGAAGTAGAGCATCTATTAAAATTTTATACTCTTTTAGGGCTATATAATGCTTCTCTAATTTTTCAAATCGTTTTTTTATAATTTCTTTTTTATTCATCAGGAAAAATCATTCTCGTCAACATTGAGATTAGGTGGGTTTTCTAACCAGCTTACGCTCGCTAAAAGGGCGAACACTTATATTCGCCCCTACGAATAAGATCACGTTTTGTAAGGGCAGACCACCGCGACTGCCGTTTGTGAAGTTATTTATACTGAACGCACTTGAAATCGGTGAAAATCTCGACCCCATGTTTTTTGAAAAAACTTGGGTTCTCGCAAATTTCATTTTCACGAAACTCAAAGGCGAACCCTATATATGAAAAACTATAGTTCATCCTTAAATAAGAAAGCCACTACTTCTTTTGCAAAAATAAAGTCTTTATCATAATAAACAGCCGCAATTATTGCTTCTAAAGATTCAGCAATTGCTTTATTTCCCTCAACTACACGAGTGGATATCTCTCCATCATTTGTAATTATGTAGTCAGGAAGATTTATAGAATGACCAATTTTTACTAACGTTCCTTGATTTTCCAGTAAATTTTTTGTTTTTGTTATGTCTCCTTTTGTTTCAATCCCTTTCTGAATCAACAAATCACAGAGTGTAGCACCAATTATAGCATCCCCTAAAACACAAAAAACTTCTTGATGAAATTTCAAAACTTCTTTTTTATAAGATTTTTGAAAAATTTCCAGAGCAAAAGCTTTTCTTGTCAAAGCACGCTTTAATAATTCCTTATCAGAAAACTCACAGTTTATCTTTTTTTCGAGCTCTGCAATTTTTTCAGGTTCTATACTTTGCATTTTAACTCCTCAATATGATTATATGCACACTAAATACTCAAGCAAGCGTAGGTGGGTAGAAGTACGATACTTCGTCTTGCTACGCTAAATCCACCATTCATTTGTTGTTTCTAACCAAAGAAATACCATTTTTTCCAAGAATATTATTTCTAATCAGTTGTAACATGATTTTTAATTCAATGTCCGAACATTATACGGACTTAAAAACATTTGTCAAGCTTTTTTTAAAATTATTTTAAAAATAAATATTTATATCTTTATATACCCCTTATCCATATCATTTACCTTTTACTTGATGATCAAGTTTTTTGTAAGTGATTGATTTTAAAATAAATATTATTTTAGGGGCTAAAAGTAAATTAGCTTTAAAATCAATAGGTTACTATTTTATGACCTAAAAATCGATCATCTTAAAGCCAAATAACATCAAAAACTTGATCATCAAATATATAATACTTTATGAATTAGGAACGGTTTACTAGGGATTGGGAATTGTGCAACTTCGTTGCCCGCTGGTTTATTAGGAATAAGGAATCACCAAAAACTATAAACTCAATAATCTGCATCCGGTGATAACTCGCCTGGAGGGATATGAACGCCTGGATTATCATCTTTTGGTATTTTAAAATACCTTATAATCCCCCTTATTTTAGGATTTTCTATAAGTGGAGTTTCTATAAGTGGTTCACCTGGGTTAATAACAATAACTTTTTCCCCCATCAAAATAATGAGCACGTTATTTCCAGGGTTAATAGTGATGGAATTGTCCATTTCTTTAAAATATCGTAAACTACCCGCATTTTTTAGTAGCCACTTTTCTTCTTGAGAGTTAGCCTTTTCGAGTAAGATTGTGTCTTTTTCCCGATTTTTCCGTGATGCTCGTTGCTTTTCCTGGGTAGTTTTTGTATTATCCAAATGGGATGACGCGACATCATTTTCGGATGGGGTAGTTTGCCCTGCTATTTTATCAGGTGTTATAAATGGTTGTGCTGGAGTAGCTATTGGTATTCCAATAGCTAATCCCAATGTTAAAGCAAACAAAAAGCAATTGTTATCAAATAGTGGCATTTCGGTTCCTGATTGAGTTGAGTATAATAACAGATTTATGAAAAAAATGAATAATATATAGATATACTTCAAATTGTCAAGTTTTCGGGTTTTAGAATTTAACAAGTTTCTAAAACCGGTCAACTCTGTTTTAAAAAACTCAAAAAAACTCAAACCTTGAATACTAAACCTGCCAGGTTTTAAAAACCTGGCAGGTTTGGACATTTATATTTAATTATATATTATTTAGGATACAAAATCCACATCAAATTTATTTTAAATGGGGAATTGTGAAACTTCATTGCCCGTTAGGTTCATTGTGAATGAGGAATGGGGAAATGGTTTAGAAAATCATAATCTTTTCCAATTACCAATTACTAATTCACAATTCCCATTAAACTTAATCATTTTTTATTGTCAAATGTTAATTAATTTATGAGCATGTCTGTTTATGTGCCTCAGTACCAACACGACATTTTTGTGAGCTATGCCCAGATTGATGACCAAGCCCTGATTGGGGCAGATAAAGGTTGGGTAACCACTTTAATCAATGGTCTGAAAATAAAATTGGGACAAAAATTAGGTCGCGCCGATGCCTTTTCGCTTTGGATGGACTCTGAAGCTCAGGGTAATAATCCTGTCACCCCTGAAACGCTTAAGTCTTTAGAAAGTGCTGCAACAATGGTACTGATTTTATCTCCAGGATATATAGAGTCGCAATTATGTCAATTAGAATTGGATACTTTTATTAATAAAGTCGGCATAAGTGCCGGGCGTGTGTTTATCATTGAACACGATGAAATGGAAATAGATGAACGACCTGAAGGATTAAAGGATTTACTGGGTTATAAATTCTGGTTGCGTGATGATACTGGTAGAATTCATACTTTAGCAACACCACAACCGCATCCAGAAGAACGTGAGTATTATCAAAGACTTGATGATTTAGCTCATCAATTAGCGGATAAACTCAAAGCCTTAAAAAAAGAGGCTAAAACAATTGATAAACCTCCAGAAGTTTTAACAAACTCTGAAATTTCGCCAAAAAACACCGTTTTCATAGCAAAAGTCACAGCAGATTTAGAAGAACGCCGTAATGAAGTGATACGCTATTTGGATCAACAAGGTATGCATATCTTACCGAATAAAGAATATTCATTGACAACGATTAAGCAAGAACTTGAAGAAGATTTAGCTAAGAGTTGCTTATTTGTACAATTGCTCAGTGAAAAAATTGATCCCTTTTTTAATTATCCTCAATTTCAATATGAATGCGCACAAGCTGCTCAATTACCTGTTTTACAATGGCGTGAGCCAGCACTAGACTTACAACCAATACAGGATTCGGTTAATCGTGCTTTATTACAAGGTAGTACTGTGATAGTGACAGAGTTGGTGGATTTTCAAGAATTAGTCTTTAAAAATATCCAACCCAAAAAGGAAAAACCCGCTTCGCTTAACACACAAGGTACCTGGGTATTTATTAATGTCGCTCGTGAAGATAGAGCATTAGGAGAACAAATTAAAGAATTTTTAGAAGCAGAAAGTATTGACTACAGTCTACCCCTAGAAATGACTGCTGAAACATCACCCACTGAAATACGGGAAGATTTAGAAGAAAATTTATTGGCTTGTGATGCAGTTATTGTACCCTATCATAAAACGCCAGTGAAAAAAATACGCCAATATCTGATACAATGTCGGCGAATGCAGCCAAGACGAGAGCAACCCCTAAAAGTCGTTGCCATTTTCGATCAACCATGGGCTGATAAACCTTCTATTAATATGGCTTTATGTCAAGTCCAGGTATTGGAATGTCCAACGCTACAAATTGAAACCTGTTTACCACAATTTATACGAATTTTAAAAACATGAGCGATTTTCCCTATCCAGGTTTGCGTCCTTATGAACGCGATGAAACCGACATTTTTTTTGGGCGGGAAGAGCATACTGACCAACTCATACAACGCTTAGGAAATAGCCATTTTCTAGCGGTAGTCGGACCGTCCGGTTGTGGCAAATCTTCATTGGTACGCACCGGCTTGTTGGCGGCTTTAGAAGCAGGCTTTATGGCAGGGGCATGTGGAAGTTGGAAAGTGGCTGAACTACGTCCTGGCAACCGTCCTTTTAGGCGGTTAACGGAAACCTTTTTAGAAAACAAGATATTAGGCGATACTGCCACAATTATTGATGAAGCAACCATTTCATTATTACAACCCAGTTTACGGCGCGGTCCCAAAAGTATCCATGAACTCCTAGCCAATACACCCTTACCAGATGATACCAGTTTATTAATCTTAGTTGATCAGTTTGAAGAAATTTTCCGCTATTATCAACACGGTGATAAAAATGATGCCGCGGCTTTTGTCAAATTATTATTAGCAAGCAGTACCCATCCGGCACTTTATGTCATTATTACGATGCGCTCCGATTTTCTCGGTGATTGTGCCACGTTTTACGGTTTGCCAGAGGCGATTAATCAAGGACTTTTTCTAACACCTCGATTAACTCGTGAGCAATTGCGTGATGCGATTGAAATGCCCGCGGCTGTTTTTGGTGATGAAGTTGAACCGGCATTAGTCAACCACTTGCTTAATGAAGTGGGTACTGATCCCGATAAATTACCCCAATTACAACATGCCTTGATGCGAATGTGGCGATTGGCTCATTTTGAAAATCCTAACAGGGCTATTTTAAGCTTAACACATTATGAACAAATCGGCGAGTTAGAAAACGCTTTGTCTCAACATGCCAATGTTGCCTACGCTGGACTGAATTCTACCCAGCAAGAAATAGCCGAAATTTTATTTCGCAGTTTGACAGAAAGAAGCAATGGACACCGTGATACGCGCCGCCCTGTCAAATTATCCGCTGTGGCAAGTTTAGCTAATGTGTCTTGGCAAAAAGTGGTTGCAGTAATAGAAGTATTTCGCCAAGACGGGCGAAGTTTTTTAACGCCGCCACGAGATCAAGTATTAGAACCTAAAACGATACTAGACATTAGCCATGAAAGTCTCATTCGGCAATGGCAACGTTTAAGAAAATGGACAAAAGAAGAAGCTATATCGGCTGATGCCTATCGTCGTTTAGAAACAACTGCCCTTCTAAAAGAAGAAGGTCAAGCAGAATTATGGAAAGGCTTAGATCTAGCGAATGCCCTAAATTGGTATCACTCTGAAAAACCGAACCTGATTTGGGCTAAACGCTATGGTAAAAATCAAGGGCAATATTTTGAATTAGCTATGCGTTTTTTAACCCAAAGCGATGCTGAAGAAAAGCGAGAAGAACAAAAGAAAGAAACGGCACGAAAACGCGAATTACAACAAGCGCGTCAAAATATGACGATGATAGGCGTAGGATTTATCGTTAGTATTTTCTTGACTGTGCTGGCAGTTTGGTTTGGCATCATGGCGTATCAAGCTAAAAATCAAGCTCAACAACATCGTTCTCTGTTATTGGTAGAATTAGCTCAAAATGAAACAGAAGAGGGCAACGTCGCTAATGGGCTTTTATTTGCTTTGGAAGCTTTACCTAAAGATATGTCTGCCCCTGAAATACCTTACTTGCCTAAAGCAGAAGAAAAACTTTATGAAGCGGTTCTTAAATTACGCGAACGTCATGTTCTGAAATTGCATGGAGATTCTGTTTATCATGTGGCTTTTAGTCACGATGGACAACGTATTGTTACCACTTCTGGGGATAACCAGGTTTGCCTGTGGGAAGTGAATAGTGGCAAACTCTTACATCTGTTTGAAGGACATAAAAAGGCAGTCGTTTATGCTGCTTTTAGTCCAAATGATCGGTATTTAGTGACAACTTCGATGGATAATACCGCCCGTCTCTGGCAGGTTGACAATGGTAAACTGATTCAGGTGCTTGAAGGACATCAAGAAGGGGTTTTTCAAGGCACTTTCAGTCCTGACGGTCAGAGTTTAGTCACTGTTGGTGGAGGAGGAGGCGTTCGCTTGTGGGAAATCAGTGGCGAACTTCTTAAAGTATTTGAGGGACATGAAAGTGGTGTGTTTCACGCTGCTTTTAGCCCTGACGGTCTGAAATTAGTTACTGCATCGTTGGATAAAACAGCTCGTCTATGGGACGTTTCTAATGCAAAACTTCTTAAAATATTTGAAGGGCATAAAAATGGTGTCTATCATGCCGCCTTTAGTCCCAACGGTCAGCGCGTGGTAACAGCTTCTTTTGATAACACCGCCCGTCTATGGCAAGTTAAAAGTGGTAAACTCTTCCAGATACTTGAAGGACATGAAAATGGGGTATCAATTGCTGCTTTTAGTCCATCTGGTCAACAGGTGCTGACAGCTTCTTGGGATAACACCGCTCGCCTGTGGGATGTCGCTAGTGGTAAACGTTTAAGAATGCTTAAAGGACATCTGGGTAGGATTTATTATGCGAGTTTCAGTCCAAACGGTCAATATGTTATCACGGTATCAGAGGATAAGACGGCGCGTTTGTGGGATACTCAAAGTGGTAAGCTTATTAATATATTTAAGGGTCATAAAAAAAGCATTTTCCACGCGGCTTTTAGTCATGATAGTCAAGCGGTAGTCACTGCTTCTATGGATAACACCGCCCGTTTGTGGAAAATGTCCGGTGATGAATTATTCAAAGTACTTAAGGGACATAAAAAACCAGTTACTCAAGTCGCTTTTAGTCAATCGGGTGAATACCTCGTGACGGCTTCAAAGGATAAAACAGCCCGTCTATGGGAAGTTTCTACTGGCAAACTAAAAGAGGTGCTTGAAGGACACAAAGCAAGCGTTTACCACGCTACCTTTAGTCCTGACAGTCAACGTGTCGTTACAACTTCTTGGGACCATACTGCTCGTCTCTGGGAAGTGAAAAGTGGCAAACTGCTTCATGTACTTGATGGACATAATAGCGTGGTTAGAAACGCTGAATTCAGTCCAGATGGTCAGTATGTAGTAACCGCTTCTGAGGATAATACAGCCCGCCTATGGTCTGTCTCCAATGGTAAAACCATTCATGTGCTTAAAGGGCATGAAAAAACGGTTAGAAGTGTTGTTTTTAGCCCCAATAGCCAATATGTACTCACGGTTTCCAGAGATCATACCGCTCGTTTATGGAAAGTCGCAAGCGGTAAAATTCTCCATGTACTTGAAGGACATAAAGATGAGGTGGTTTATGCTGCATTCAGTCCTGATAGTCAAAGCGTGGTGACGGCTTCTAGTGACAAAACTGCTCGTTTATGGAATGTCAGTAGTGGCATACAACTCAAAGTCTTTAAAGGACATAAAAAGGGACTTTCTTACGTTGCCTTCACTCCTTCGGGTAAACGTATTATCACAACCTCTTGGGATAGAACTGCCCATTTATGGGACCTATTTAGTGACATGCCTGTTAAGGTGTTTAAAGGACATCAAAGGGGAATTTCTCACGCGGCATTGAGTCCTTCGGGTCAGCATCTGGTCACCACTGGTAAAGTTGCCCGTTTGTTGGAGATTTCTAGCGGCAAACTTAAGGGGATACTTGAAGGGCATCCTAACGATTGGCTTTATTATACCGCTTTCAGTCCAGACGGTCAACGCGTGGTCACAGCTTCAAAGGATAAAACGGCACGTCTGTGGCCAGTATTTTCTAATACCCAAGCATTGATTGATTATGCCAATCAAATTGTACCACGTTGTCTAACTTCTGAACAACGCCACAAATTTTCTTTGCCAACGACTGAAAGTCAAAGGCTGATGGAGCAGGGAAAAGCGTTAGCACGAGCGGGTAAAATTGAAAAGGCTGTTAATTTGTTTAAACAGGCAAAAAAGCTAGAGGCTTGTTTCAAGTTTGAGCCTAGAAACCTGGTAAGGCAAATTGCCGCTCAAGCACAACAGACTTTGACACCTTTACAAACGATCTATAGTCAAAGTTCCAGTGGCAAAAAACGGCCTCTATTTTGCTTTGAAGAACAAGAATTTGATAAAAGTGAGCATGTTATTTGTGATAACGCTTTACTTTGGAAGCTTGAGAACCAAAACCATAAAATGTATCATCAGTTGAAGAAATCGTCCCATTCAGATTTTCAAGAACAGCTTGAGCAAGAATTAAGATTATGGTTATACACTGTTCGGAACCCGCATTGCGAACAATCTGTCAAATTTTGCTTGCAAGCTTATGAAGAGAGGATTAAAGTCTTGGAACAATATAGGTTATTGGGAAAAAGTCAATGAGTTTCTAAGGAACGTGCCTGAAATAACTAGGGCAAGACTGAATGGTTGCCCTTAACTTAATGGCAGTGTTAGAACATCCCCTCTCTTTGAGAGTTTTAAAAAATAAATCGCCATTCACTATCAAATGCACGTTTATAAGCAAAATAGACACTAATCATTGAACCCAGGGCGGTTGCAGCTGATACCATTAACATAACGACAATCTGATATTTCGCTGCTTGAATTGGATCCGCACCGGCTAAGAGTTGCCCTGTCATCATACCTGGAATCATGACTAATCCGACGGCATTCATAGAATTAATTGTGGGTATGAGTCCGGCAGTGATGGCGGTGCGAATACTGGGAAGTGAGGCTTCCCAAGGGCTGCCACCGAAGGCGAGTGCTTGATTCATTTCGGCAGCACGTTTTTTAAAATCGTCAAATAAACGCTCCAAAGCGAGGGCGATTCCATTCATGATACTGCCAAGTACCATACCACCAATGCTGATGACATAGCGGGGTTCATACCAAGGTTCAACTTGCACAATTAATCCTGTCACTGAAAAGGTGACAATTATACCAGTAATAAAAACGGCACTCAGTGTACTGAAATAGAGATTAGGTGGTTTGTGCTTGACGCGCTTGAGCGAAATTTGCGCTGTCATTAACATCATAAATAAAAAAACACCTAAAACTATCCAGACGGTGTATATTTGGAAAATCCAGGTTAGAACAAAACCGAGTGCAATAAGTTGTAAATAGGTACGTAGTGTGGCAATGGCAAGGGACTGTAATAGCCCCAGTGACATGGCAATGGACACGGCACCTGCTGCCATGATAAAAAAGGTGGCAAGTAATAATTCTAGCCAGCCGATATCGATTGCGCCTGTCATCATATCAGTTATCAATTAATTGAAGTGTACCTTGGCCATCTAACTGTATTTGCGCATTTTTTATGCGATCAGCATACATATGACTGGTCATTATGACGGCGCCGCCGGTTTCACAAAATTGGTGTAGGCGATTAAACACTAAATCAGCTGCGATTTTATCAACACCGGCGGTGGGTTCGTCAGCAAGTATTAATTTTGGTTTAGTGAGCAAGAGTCTTATTAAGGCTAATCGTGCTTGTTGTCCACCGGATAATGAAGTGGCTTCGCGTTCCAAAGGGAGATCATTAAGTCCGACTGAATGTAGTTCTCTTTCTAATGTTTCTACATTGGGTAGGGATTCTTGTCGCTCTTTGAGGCGTTCTTTTTGTATGTGAAAGGTGTGTAGTGGATAAAGTAGGTTGTCGGCAATTGTTCCCTGCATTATAACGGGTCTTTGCGGCAGTAAGGCAATTTCGGTGCGCCAACGAGCAACCGTTATTTCTGTATGCCTAATATCGTGGAGCCGTAGTATGCCCGCTATCAATGGATGCAAACGTGCTAATGTCCATAGGAGGGTACTTTTGCCAACACCAGAGGGACCGGTAAGATAATAAAATTGCCCTGTTTCGATAATAAAAGTGCATTTAGCATCGCCCTTTAAAATCAGTTTTGCACTTTGACCCTCGCCGCGTTGGATTTTGAGTGATTCGGCTGTTAGAAGTGGTAACACCGTATTTGACATCATGAATGGGAAACGTAGTAATTATTTCAGAGCGTAATTGTAAATTGTGAATTAAAAATTATAACTGATAACTGAATTCAATTATAATATTCACTCATGCCACGTAGTACAATGTCAGAAAATCCAACAATACCTATGACATCATCGTTTTCTACCACCGGGGCGCGTAAAATATTGAAACGATCAAATAATCGAGCACAATAACGAATGTCCATTTGTGGTGAAACTGTAATCACCGGTTTAAGCATAATTTCATAAACATTCACTCGTGTTGGGGAACGGTCCTTTGCCAATACATGACGGGCAATCTCGGATAACAATAATATGCCCAATTCATCATCAGAATGACGTTTGTTAACAATTAAGCATTTCACTTCCGGGTGTTTCATTTGACTAAGTGCATCTGCAATGGTTTTGATACCATCTATTCTGTCAAATTCCGTTTTCATCACATCACGTACCCGTACCATGTTAACCGGATTCATATTTGTTCCTCCACTACCGTAGTCAACTTTCTAATCTGATGAGAAACACCGATGGCATCTTCTACGTCAATTTGAAAGGCAATGCCTGCCCCCACCTTTTCTTCAAATCCCGCCACGTTTGCAATCTTTTCTAAAATGGTTCGAGATAAATGTTCTTCAACCACGAGTAATAATACATCACGTTGTGTTTCTAGCTGTAACCCAAAAAAGGTTTTTATAGGTTCCAAACCTTCACCTCGTGCATGATTAATAACCGTAGCACCGGTTGCGCCCGCTTCACGGGCAGCATTGAGCACCTTATTGGTTTTATCTTCATTTACAAAGGCAATGATTAATTTAAAATGCACTGTCACTTATCTCCAAAAATGAAAAAGGTTTGAATTTATAATGAAAGGTTTAAAGAAATACTATTTTTGCCAAAAATAGTATTTTTAATGGCTCTTTTTTCGATATAAAAACTGACTTAACTGTGCATAACCCATAACTGTCATTATAGGAAATAGGCTGGCAAAAGCAATTAAGCCAAAACCATCTATTAAAGGACTACGCCCTGGAATTGTCGCAGCCAATCCTAAGCCAAGAGCAGCTACTAACGGCACTGTAACAGTAGATGTGGTAACACCTCCAGAGTCGTAAGCTAAAGGGACAATCATACGAGGCGCATAAAAAGTTTGTATAACCACTATAATATAGCCTATTATGATGTAGTAATGTAACGGAGTCCCGGTTACAATACGAAAAGTACCTAAAGCAATACCAATCGCCACACCAATGGCGACGGCAATCCGTAAACCCCAAATGGTAATGGTGCCACCTGAAACTTTTTCAGCTTTAATAGCGACGGCAATTAGTGAAGGTTCAGCAATCGTGGTTGAAAAGCCGATAGCGGCTGCAAATAAGTACACCCATTTATAATCTGTCCAATGCGGTAGAAAATCACTGACTTGTTTTATTCCAGGGTAGATAAAACTTGGATCGGTTAGTTGGCTTGCCATCAATTTACCTAAAGGAAATAGGGCTTGCTCCAATCCTTGTAGAAAAAGTGCCAATCCTAAAATCACATAGATTAATCCCAATAAGACATTCTTAATTTGGGGAATGGCTCGGCGTATAACAAGAAATTGGAAGCCGAAAATAATAACCACGATAGGGAGTACATCCCGCACCGTTTCTAATAAAATAACGAAAAAGTCGATTAAGCCGTTCATTGTACCAATATACCGTAAATCATAACAAATATGATGGGTGTTAACGAAGCAAAGGCTATCAAGCCAAAACCGTCAATCATTGGATTACGATCTTTAATACTGGAAGCCAGTCCGACACCCAGGGCGGTCACCAGGGGTACCGTAATGGTAGATGTTGTCACACCGCCAGAATCGTAAGCGATACCAATAATCCATGCAGGTGCAAAAGGTGTCATGATGATGATACCAATATACCCGATGATAATTAAATAGTGTATAGGCCATCCTTTAATGATACGAAGAACCCCTATAACAATGGCAAATCCTACCGATAATGCCACCGTTAGACGTAAGCCATTAGCATAACTCTGTTTAGCGGCTTCCGTCTGCTCAATAATACCACCGACAGCGGCAACCTTCGCGGCTTCATCGGCGACGGCGATCAACGCCGGTTCTGCTACCGTGGTACCCATGCCCAGGGAAAAGGAAAAAATCAGTAACCACCACAGGTTACCTTTGCGAGCAAAGGCATAAGCGATATTTTCTCCCAATGGAAATAAAGCCATTTCTAATCCATAGACAAATAGACTCAATCCTAGCATCACTAAAAAAATGCCGACTAATAGTTCGCCTAAATTGGGAATGGGTTGTTGTAATACAGCAAATTGAAAAAATGCAATGACTACTATAATAGGTGTTAGATCGCGGGCACTATTGAGTAGTGAAAACCAAAGGGCGCGTAATTGTTTCACATTAAAGGGCTATTTGATATTATGATTTCCATTCAAAGAAAATTTGAGGTATCAATAAAAATAATTAACAAAAATAATTCTTCGAGTATTATAACATATTTCCTAATCAAAGCACCTGACAATATTATGAAACAAAGTTCACAACGCCTTGGTAAGGGTATGATTTATGTCGCCTGGTTGTTCATGCTAGGTGTATTAACCTTACTTTTCAATCATTTTTTGGATAAACAAAACAATCCTAATCAGGATTTAAGCACTCAATATAAGCCGGATGGCACTCGTGAGGTAATATTACAACGCAATCGTAGTGGGCATTATGTGGCTAATGGCACCATTAATAATCAGCCTGTCGTATTTTTTCTGGATACGGGGGCGACGATAGTTTCTATTCCAGAGCTGATTGCACGTCGTCTGAATTTACGGCAAGGTACTCCCATGCGTGTTAACACCGCCAATGGAACAATCACAACTTATAGCACTAGATTGGAACACATTGCTTTGGGGGAAATTGAATTAGAAGGGGTACGTGCTACAATTAACCCATACATGGAAACAGAAGAAATTTTGTTAGGAATGAGCTTTCTTAAGCACTTAGAATTTACCCAACGTGGCAATAAGCTGATTTTACGTCAATATCCTTGAAAAAAGAAATTCACAATTCACAATTAATGGACACTCAATCATTACCCACAGATATTAAAGAAACGGTAGAACGCGCTTTAGCCGAAGATATTGGCAACGGCGATATCACTGCCCAATTAATTGCCACAGATACACTAGCTAAAGCTCAAGTTATCAGTCGTGAAAAAGCCATCCTATGTGGTATCGCTTGGTTTGATGAAGTATTTAAGCAACTTGATAATCAAGTGCAAATCACCTGGCTTGCCAGAGATGGTGAAATAATTCATCCTAATCAAATTTTATGTCATTTGTCAGGGCAAGCACATATTTTGCTGACAGGAGAACGCACTGCCCTAAATTTTTTACAATTACTATCAGGCACCGCAACCCAGGTACAAAGTTATGTGAAAACGGTTAGCGGCACAAAGGCTTGTATATTAGATACACGCAAAACCTTGCCATGTTTACGTCGCGCCCAAAAATATGCGGTACGTTGTGGTGGCGGCACCAATCACCGTATGGGTTTATATGACGCTTTTTTAATTAAAGAAAATCATATCGTCGCTGCGGGTTCTATCACACAGGCGGTTACTGCGGCTCGACATTATGTTGCCCATTTACCAGTAGAAGTGGAAGTAGAAACGTTAGAACAAGTAAAAGAAGCTTTAACTGCAAAAGCCGACAGTCTATTATTAGATAACTTTAGTTTGCCACAATTGCGTGAAGCGGTAATGCTTGTACAGGGTGAAGTAAAATTAGAAGCGTCAGGTGGGATAACTAAGGAAACAATTCGTGCCATTGCTGAAACGGGGGTAGATTTTATTTCTGTTGGTGCTATGACTAAAAATGTACAGGCAGTCGATTTATCTATGCGTATGCAAACCTAGTCATTTTAACGATACAACGGCTGAAGGGCGATAACGAAAGTTCGCCCTTACGTGAATCTACCTGTAGGGGCAGACCTACGTGTCTGCCCTATATAGAAATAATTTTTAAGGAGAGACAAATGTATATCGTTATGATTGCATCTGAATGCGCCCCCGTATCTAAAGTCGGTGGTTTAGCTGATGTTGTTTATGGTCTCAGTAGAGAGTTGGAAATTCGGGGCAATGAGGTGGAAATTATTTTGCCTAAGTACGATTGCATGCGCTATGACCATATCTGGGATCTTAATGTTGCTTACCAGGACCTATTGGTACCTTGGGATGATGGTGCAATCCATTGTACTGTATGGTTTGGCTCCGTACAGGGGCGAAAATGTTTCTTTATTGAACCCCATTCTAATAATAATTTTTTCCATCGGGAACGTTATTATGGTTTCCCTGACGATGCGATGCGATTTGCTTTTTTCAGCAAAGCTTCCCTTGAATTTTTGCTCAAAAGCAATAGGCATCCCAATATTATCCATTGCCATGACTGGCAAACGGGCTTAGTCCCCGTATTGCTCTATGAAATATACCAACACCAGGGTATGCATCATTCCCGGGTTTGCTACACGATTCACAATTTTAGGTATCAAGGCATAACCGGGATAGATATTTTATCAGCTACCAAATTGGATAGAGCTGAATATTACCACCATCCGGATCGTCTTAAAGATAATACCCACCCAAGTGCATTGAATTTTATGAAAGGCGGTATTGTTTACTCAAATTTCGTGACAACAGTGTCGCCAAAACATGCTGGAGAAGCGCGTCATACTGATCAAGGATATGGATTAAATGACACTTTACATAAGCACCAAAATAAATTTTGTGGTGTTCTCAATGGATTAGATTATGAAGTGTGGAATCCGGAGATTGATCCCCTCATTCCTTATCACTATACTGCGGTTACCTTAGACAATAAATATGGTAATAAAAGTGCCTTGCGCGATAGGCTACTACTACGCCAAGCCTTTAAACCTATTATTGCTTATGTAGGTCGTTTGGATGTTCAAAAAGGAGTCCATCTTATTCGACATGGCATTTTTTACGCTTTACAAAATGAGGCTCAATTTGTCCTATTAGGCTCAAGTCCAGAAGCGAGCATTAACAACGATTTTTGGCAACTCAAGCATGAATTGAATGATAACGAAGACTGTCATTTAGAAATTGGCTTTAACGAAGAATTGGCTCATCTGATTTACGCGGGAGCAGATATGATCATCATGCCCAGTATGTATGAACCCTGTGGGCTGACACAATTGATTGCATTGCGCTATGGCACGGTGCCTATTGTGCGAAGCGTCGGGGGGCTTGTTGATACGATTTTTGACAGAGACAATTCATCCAAACCATTAACGGCACGTAATGGCTATGTTTTCGATGAAGCTGATTACACGGCTATTGAAACGGTGATGCATCGTGCCATTAGTTTATGGTATGCTTACCCAGATCAATTCCGCAAACTGATCAGGCAGGGTATGCAATATAATTACTCGTGGCATCGTTCGGGTCAACATTATTTGGATATTTACGAACACATTCAATAGTTAGTGTTCAGTTATCAGTTAACTGATAACCGATAACTGAACACTGATAACAGAGGTTATTTTATGAATAAATTTGCAAAAAGCACCAAAACCTTACCTAAAAATACGCCAACCAACAAAGCTCAAATGAAAAGCAGTGTTGACAAACCGAAAAGCATTGCTTCACCCTCCCAAAACGACACTGATAAATCTTCCATTCCTTCCCCTGCACCGAAAAGCTACATTAAGTTGCCCAATTTCCCAAACTGGCAAGGCGATTTTTCAGAATATATCAACAATGTGCCTAATGTCTCTGGCTCAGAAAAAATTCTCCTGCAAACGATTCAAGACAATCGCTCACATCCCGTTTTTTTGCCAGAAAGTGCTATTGACTTTGGGCGCATACGTAGCACCTGTGCTATTGCCCTACACATGCACCAGCCCTTAATTCCTGCAGGAGGGGGTGATCTTCAGACAGCCGAGATTATCAGTAATCTCAAATACATGTGGGATAACCAATACATTGGCGATAACCATAATGCCCCCGTTTTTCACTGGTGCTACAAACGCATAGGCGAGTTTATTCCCCAATTAGTGAATGAAGGTAAACAGCCACGTATCATGCTGGAGTATTCAGGAACACTGCTGCATGGCTTACGCCAAATGGGATTGCACGACGTATTAGATAACCTGAAAACTATCACGCTTGATCATAATTATCGGCGTGCCGTTGAATGGTTAGGTTGTCCATGGGGACATGCGGTCGCCCCCTCTACTCCAGTTCAAGATTATAGACTACATGTATTAGCCTGGCAGCACCATTTTGCGGCGATTTTTGGTCTTGAGGCATTAAGCCGTGTGCGTGGTTTTTCACCTTCAGAAATGGCTTTACCAAATCATCCCGATGTCGCCTACGAATTTGTAAAAACACTCAAAGAATGTGGCTATCAATGGGTATTAGTGCAAGAGCATAGCGTAGAGCAACCCGAAAACGGTCGGACACCAGACCGTCAACATATTCCCCATCGCCTAACTTGTACCAATTCCCATGGTGAAACAATTAGCATTATTGCTATCATCAAAACGCAAGGTAGCGATACCAAACTAGTCGCTCAAATGCAGCCATTTTATGAAGCAAGAGACCTTCAGCGTTGGGAACTCGCTGGCAAACAAATTCCACCTATCGTCACTCAGATTGCCGATGGCGAAAATGGCGGTGTCATGATGAACGAATTTCCGCACAAATTTTTTGAAGTGGTCAATGACTGCTCAGGCTCTGATACGCCGCTAATGAATGCCACTGAATACCTAGAACATCTATTTGCCATGGGAATTAAAGAAAAAGACCTCCCGGTGATTCAACCCGTGAAGCAAAAACACTTATGGGATCGTTTCACCCCTGGTGATGGACCCGAAAAAATGGAACAAGTCATTGAAGCGGTGAAAAAGGAAGACCATCAATTCCATATGGATGGTGGTAGCTGGACCAATGACATATCCTGGGTAAAGGGCTATGAAAATGTCCTGGGACCAATGGACAAAATCAGCTCGCTTTTCAACGAAAAAGCGCTCAAAGCTCAAATTCCCACCAATGAACATAGATATCGTAACGCACTCTTTCATCTTATGGCATCTCAAACGAGTTGCTACCGTTATTGGGGGCAGGGTCTTTGGACGGATTATGGACAAGAAATTTGCCGACGGGCTGGCGATATTCTGAAATATGATTTTTAGGAATGAAGCTTAAATAACTTCCGAAACTTTTAAGCCAAGAATTAGTGTTCGAGGTTTTATTGAATTCTTATTTCTTTGGAAATGGGGAATTGGGAATGGATGATATTCTATTTCCAATTCCTAATTCAAAGGAGTAAAAAAAATTACCTTAAAAAACAATAAGATAAATAAAAATTATCAAAAAATTAAAAATTTTTTCAAAAAAAGCTTGACATTGTTTTCAATCTGCTTTAGAATAGGCACAATAAGTTTTTAAAAAGGCTAGATAGCTCAGGTGGTAGAGCAGTGGACTGAAAATCCTCGTGTCGGTGGTTCAACTCCACCTCTGGCCAATGAATTCTCCATACCATAAATGAATTCTCAAAAATGGAATTTTTTTATGGGTATATAATATTCCAGAATAGTGCCCCTGGCAGTAAGCAACAATTCTTATATTAAATGTTGTGGCGTTGAAATCATACAATACAACATTTCACCGAGTTATATATAAGGTTGCCAAACCCAGGGGCTTTTTTTTTGTGATTGATTGAGTAAGATATGACTATGTTAACAGCCTTTCTTGTTGATGGCGGTTTTTTTATCAAACGGTATCGTGCTATTTTTCCAAATGGCAAAGAAGATACACCTTCCCAAGTTGCTACAAACTTGTATGATATGTTGTTGAGACATATTAAACCAAAAAAACAAGGACCATATCAACAACTTTATCGAATTTTTTATTACGATTGCCCTCCACTGACGAAAAAAGCACATAATCCTATCACTGGTAAAGCAATAGATTTTTCTAAATCAGAAGAAGCCATCTTTCGTTTTACATTTTATGAAGAATTAAAAAAACGACGCAAAGTCGCATTAAGATTAGGACATCTCTATGATGGGCATCATTGGATAATCTCTTTAGAGAAAACAAAAGCATTATTAAAAAAAACGATAACAATTGATGCCTTAAATGAAGAAGATATCCACTACGATGTTCGACAAAAAGGTGTAGACATGAAAATTGGTCTTGATATTGCCAGTCTTGCTTATAAACACCTTGTTGATCAAATTATTCTTATCGCTGGTGATAGCGACTTTGTTCCAGCAGCAAAACTAGCTCGTCGAGAAGGTATCGATTTTATACTTGATCCTATGTGGAATCCTATTCATCCAGACCTACATGAACATATTGATGGACTATGGTCAACCTGTCCCAAACCTAAAAAAAACGTCACCCGACACAGGGCATAAGTAAATGTCGGGTTACGTTATCAGGTGACGCTTGATAAGCTAACCCGACCTACCATGCTATTAATCATTAAGCTTTAATTTCGCCTCATCCCAATAAGTATCCATTTCCGCTAATGTCAAAGTTTGCAAGGAGCTATCATCGCGTCGTGCGGCGTTTTCTATGTAATTAAAACGCTTGATAACCTTTTTATTGGTTTTTTCCAAAGCGTTTTCCGGATTAATATCAACAAATCGAGCATAATTGACTAATGAAAATAATAAATCGCCAAATTCATTTTCAGCCATTTCTTTATTTTCAATCTTGTCGCCTTCAAAGCAATCCCTAAATTCT
>QNES01000021.1 GCA_003645255.1 Gammaproteobacteria bacterium | reverse complement strand
TATAGTCTAATAAACCTGAGTCTTTACATTATGATAACTTGGAAAAATGGATGGAAATAGAATCTTCTGAACCTCAAGATATTCGAGCGGCAATAGACGCTTTTATTCAAACAACCAGTCTGGAAGATGCCATCCAGGTGATAGAAAAACATCCTAGTTTACTTGAAGATCAAGCGGATCTTTTACTCAGTTCTATTATAATCAGTGCCCATAAAGAAGGCCATGAATTAACAGCACAGGCCCTTGATGAACGTCGAGATTTTATACGAAGTGTACGACAGGAACGGTCTTAATTGTGAATTTAATTTGTGCAAGAAATACTATTTTTTGAAAAAATGCTATTTCTGATGGCACATCAAGTTTTTCTAACTTACTATAGATGGAGTTATTAAGATGTTTCAAGGCAGTATGGTAGCACTGGTCACGCCTATGAATGAAGATGATAGTATAGATGAGACCAGTTTACGCCACTTAGTAGATTATCATATTGACAATCAGACTGATGGCATTGTCGCAGTGGGTACCACTGGTGAATCAGCAACCCTAAATCATAATGAACATTGTGAAGTGGTTCGTATTGTGGTTGAGCAAGTGGCTGGTCGTGTACCAGTGATCGCAGGAACCGGGTCTAATTCTACGGCAGAGGCGATTGACTACACCCGTTGTGCGGTTAAAGCGGGGGCTGATGCCTGTTTATTAGTGACACCCTATTATAATAAACCCACACAAGAGGGTTTATATCAGCATTATAAAAAGGTAGCTGAAACTGTTCCCGTTCCTCAATTGCTTTATAACGTGCCTGGGCGCACTGCTTGTGATATGTTGCCAGCAACAGTTAAACGTCTAGCAGAGATAGATAATATTATTGGTATTAAAGAGGCGGTAGGTGATGTCACGCGGATGCGTGAATTAGTGGCTTATGCCAGTGATCAGTTTGCGATTTACAGTGGTGACGATGCCACGGTGCTGGAATTAATTCGACATGGCGGAAAAGGTGCGATTTCCGTGACAGCTAACGTGGCACCCAGGGCTATGCATGATATGTTGAAGATGGCTCTTGCTGGTGATAGTCAAGGTGCAGAAAAAATTAACCAACGTTTAATGGGCCTCCATAAGAATTTATTTGTTGAGGCGAATCCTATCCCTGTTAAGTGGGCGGTGCATACCCTGGGATTAATTTCACCCGCTATCCGTTTACCACTGACTCCCTTATCCGAAAAATACCACGATGTGGTTAAACAAGCCATGCAGCAAGCACAAGTGCTTTAATAATTGTTTCACTGCGTCACTGATAACTGATAACTGTATGTTAATTAAAATCAAAACGCTAATATTATTATTATTGTTAATTTTCTTGTCAGGATGTGGTGCGGCTATCAGACATCTTGATTCCAGTTGGGTGGATGACAAAACGGTTTATGAAAAAAGTCAAGCACTGCCGCCTTTAGAAATTTCGTCTGAATTAAGCGAAAACTCGCAGACATAAGGAAACCGGCATACAGTTACGTGGCGGAACGGACTTTGCAACCCCGTCCGTCACGTTTTTTTCGTAAGTCTCAATCATGGCATCAAATGTTATAGACGGCACCCGTCCTGCAAAAAAAAATGTATCGGAACAGGCTATGTTACACCTTTTAAAAACAACCCTTTCGTGTTTGCTTATTATAGTAATAGGGGGATGTGGTACAACGTCAAGTTCGCAAGCGGAATACAAAAAAAGTACCACCGTGCCACCTCTTGAAGTTCCACCTGACTTAATTGGCTCAACCAGTATTGATGAACATAAGGTTATGCCAGATGTCAGTGAAAGCACCACTTTTTCTAATTACAGTCGTACACGAAGTCATGGGCTATCATCACAGTCTTCCAAAGTCAAAGTTTTACCCTTGTCAGAAACGGTGCAAATCAAACACGATGGTAATATTCGTTGGCTGCTATTACAAACTGAACCTGCGATATTTTGGCCCAAAGTTAAACAATTTTGGCTAAAAAATGGTTTTACCTTGAAGATTGAAAATGCTGCCATTGGGATTATGGAAACTGAATGGTCAGAAAATCGTGCTGATATTCCTCAAGAGGGTATCCGTAAATACTTAGGCAAGGCATTGAGTATGTTATATTCAGCACCTACCCGCGATAAATTTAGAGTTCGTTTAGAACGAGGTCATATCGCAGGTACAACTGAACTTTACATAACTCATCGGGGTGCTGAGGAAGTTGCTAGGGGTAATAATTTTACTTGGCAAAACCGTCCTTCAGAACCGGAACTAGAAGCTGAAATGCTTAATCGTCTTATGGTTTTTATCGGTGTAGAAAAAGAACAAGCTGAAACTTTACTTGCAAAGACTGAAAAGAAAGAACCTACTTCACGCGCTCATCTTATCCATAAAAAAGAAGGTCAAGTTGATTTAATGGTTCAGGAAGATTTTGCACGAACCTGGCGACGCACCGGGCTGGCTTTAGATCACCTTGGATTTACGCTGGAAGATCGTAATCGTTCAAGTGGTTTATATTTGATTCGCTACATTGATCCGGATAAAGAAAAAGGATTTTTTGCAAGAATTTTTGGCGGCAAGAAAGAAAAAGATAACCAAGTCTATCGTATCAATTTGCTTGATGAATCTTCTACAACGCGCATTGTTGTATTAAATAACCAAGGTAAAATTTCGTCCAACAAAACGGCTGAACGCATTTTAACCTTGCTACATGAGCAACTTAAATAATTGGGAATTGGAATAAAAGAAATACCATTTTTTGAAAAAATGGTATTTCTGGAATGCCTAAACCTAAAGGTTTGAACTCCAATTCCCCATTCCCAGATAGATAAGGTTAATTAAAAATGACTAATAATCAAATCAAGACTCCCAAAGGAAATATTCTGGTGGTTGATGACACGCCTGAAAATTTATATCTTTTAATTACTATGTTAAGTGAGCAAGGATATGAAGTTCGTTCTGCCAATAGTGGGGTCCAAGCACTATCTGCTGTGCGCTCAAATAGCCCTGATTTAATTTTACTTGACATTACGATGCCGGGAATGGATGGCTATGAAACTTGCAAATGTTTAAAAGCCAATGAACTAACACGGGACATTCCAATTATTTTTATTAGTGCATTAAACGAAACCTTTGGCAAAATAAAAGCGTTTTCCGTCGGTGGAGTGGACTACATTACGAAACCCTTTCAAGCAAAAGAAGTGCTGGTTCGCGTGGTGACACATATTAATTTGCGTCACGTACAAAAGCAACTTGAAGCAAAAAATGTCATACTGCAACAGGAAGTTGCCGAGCGTAAACGGGCAGAAGAAGCATTGCAAAAAACCCTGACAGAATTGCATTCCACGCAATTTCAACTCATTCAAGCAGAAAAGTTGGCTGCTTTAGGGCAATTGATTGCCGGCATTGCCCATGAAATCAACACGCCGTTGGGCGCGATCCGCGCCTCCATTGACAACATATTAGCTTCTTATAGGGATATGGTTGCTAGTTTGCCCCAACTAGCAGAATCTATTTTCACCCAGGCAAATCGTTTGAAGCTGTTTATGGGCTTGTTAGAAAAGGCTTCCACAATTAAAACCAATTTAACGTCTAAAGAAAAAAGAACGCTCAAGCGGCAACTCCGCCAAAAGTTATCTAGCGAACACATTGAAGGTGCCTCAACACTTGCCGATACTTTAATCTACATGAAAATAGGCGAATATCTTGAAGATTTATTACCTTGGTTAAAAGATAAGGAGGCTATTTCTATTGCCAAAACGGCTCGCAATTTTGTTTCTATACAAAACAACAGCAGTAATATCACTTTAGCAGTGGACAAAGCGTCAAAAGTGGTGTTCGCACTCCGAAAATTTGCTCATCACGATACCTCAGGTGAAAAAGCGGAACTAGATCTGATTGACAGTATTGAGACGGTGCTAACGCTTTATTATAACCAAATAAAACAGGGTACTGAAGTCATCAAGCAATATCAAAAGCTGCCACTTGTTTGGTGTTATACTGATGAAGTTCATCAGGTTTGGACCAATATTATTCACAATGCGCTTCAGGCAATGGACTATAAAGGGAAATTAACCTTAAAAACAGTTTATTCACAGGATCAAGTGATTATCAGTTTTACGGATACCGGTTGCGGTATACCGGAGAACATCAAAGAACGAATTTTTGAACCGTTTTTTACGACTAAAGGACGTGGTGAAGGGAGTGGCTTGGGGTTGGATATTGTCAAAAAAATTATAGACAAACATCATGGGAAAATAGAAATAGAAAGTGAAGTCGGAAAAGGGACGACTTTCCAGATATTTTTAAATGTTAAATAATTGGAAATTGGGAACGAAAAATTATTTCACACATAAAAAATTATGATTTTAAAGAAATACAATTTATTCAAATAATAGTATTTCTAACATACATATTTGTTGTTTGATGGTCAATTTTTTTTATGAAATTAATCTTTAAAGAATTTGGCTCCCCGGGACGGACTCGAACCGCCGACAAGTTGGTTAACAGCCAACCGCTCTACCAACTGAGCTACCGAGGAAGGAATTAGAAGTGGCTTCAAATGATGTTAGTGAATATCATACTCGCTTTTTTGAAAAAGATCAACCCCTAAATCAAAAAAAATTAAATTATTTTTTATATCTGACTGTCAATTTCAAAATAAGTCTTTGTTTTTTAAGGAATAATATATTTTTTAAAATCTAAAAATATTTTTAAATAGCAAAAATTTCAATTGTTAATTATCAATTATTAATTGTTATTGCTAATTTATGAATGACAAATTAATTAATTTTGAGAAACCAAGTATCTTCAAAAAACTTGGTTTCTGAATTTTCACATTAAGCACTAAGAGCATTATGAAGTTTTTCCATTGCTTTTTTTAGATTTTCCATGCTCGTTGCAAAGGAAATTCGTGCATAACCCGGAAAACCAAAGGCGGAACCAGGGACTAAAGCCACACCGGCTTTTTCAATCAAAAATTCACTCAATTTGACATCCGTCTTGATGTTTAAACGCTCCATCGCTCCCTGCATACTTGGGAAAATGTAAAATGTACCTTGACTGGCTTGACATTCAACGCCGTTAATTTCCAATAAAGACTTTAATACAAAATCATGTCGTTCTTTAAAGGTAGTTACCATTTCTTCAATGAAAGACTGATCACCTTCCAGGGCGGCAAGGGCAGCATATTGGGAAATTGAAGCCGGATTAGAGGTACTTTGCGATTGAATGGTTTTCATTTTTTGTATCAGTTGCTCAGGTCCTGCAGCATAACCAATACGCCATCCTGTCATGGCATACGCCTTAGATACCCCATTCAGTACAAAGGTACGCTCATATAAATGGGAACACATATTAAGGATATTCTTAAAAGGTGTCCCTTCCCACAAGATATGTTCATACATATCATCAGTTGCCACTATGACTTTTGGGTAATTCTCCAAAACCGCACCTAATTCTGCTAATTCTGCCGGGGCATAATGTACCCCGGTTGGATTAGACGGACTATTTATAACAAATAGTTTGGTTTTTTCAGTCATTGCACCTTCTAATTGTTTAGGCGTAATTTTAAACCCTTGTTGGAGACCCGCACTGATGATCACCGGTTCTCCACCCGCTAACTTAACCATATCAGGGTAAGATACCCAATAAGGGGCAGGAATAATAACTTCATCCCCAGGATTGAGCAATGCTTGTGCCAAATTATAAAAGCTTTGTTTGCCACCACATGATACAAGCACTTGTTTCATACCATATTCAAGTTGATTATCACGGGCAAATTTTTCGATAATAGCCTGTTTTAATGCAGGAATACCATCTACAGGGGTATATTTAGTATGACCCTGGTTGAGTGCAGCTACAGCCGCTTGTTTAATATGGTGTGGCGTATCAAAATCGGGTTCACCCGCCCCTAAGCCAATAATATCATGCCCGGCAGCTCGCATTTCAGCAGCACGCGCCGTGACAGCTAAAGTTGGGGAGGGCTTAATAGCTTGAACCCGCCCCGCAATTTGTAAATTCACTATTGAGTTTCCCTTGTTAAAGAAATCCTATTTTTTTCAAAAATCTGATTTCTATATAGGTTTTAAATTAGCTTAAAGTTATACTTGAATTTATTTTACACTATAATGATTAAATGATTCAATTTCTTGATAACTGATAACTAAAAACTGATAACAGAAAGGACTATTGAAATATGATTGAACATTATGGTCAATGGGTGATCCGTTGGCGTTATTTTATTATTTTTACTACTTTGGTATTAGTAGTACTAACGATTTTTGGTTTACCACTCAAATTTGATACTGACTATCGGGTATTTTTTAGCAAAGAAAATCCGCAACTCATTGCTTTTGAGGAATTACAAGATACCTATACTAAAAATGATAACGTGTTATTTGTACTCGCACCTCAAGATGGGCAGGTATTTACACACGACACATTAGACGCGGTAGAATGGTTGACTAACGAAGCATGGCAGATTCCCTATTCCATCCGGGTTGATTCTATCAGCAATTTTCAACATACCTACGCCGAAGGGGATGATCTCACCGTTGAAGATTTGATTTTTGAGGCGAAGACGCTTTCCGAGGCGGAAATGGCACAAGCCAAGAACATTGCCCTTCTTGAACCCCTATTAGTGAATAGGCTGATTTCGCCAAAGGCGCATGTCACGGCAGTTAATATTACGGTCCAATTGCCGGGTAAAAATCCCGATCTGGAAGTACCTGAAGTCGTTGAATTTGTCCGTGATCTTAAGGAGCAGGTACACACTCGTCATCCTCATCTGACAGTTTATCTTACCGGTATTGTGATGATGAATAACTCTTTTCCAGAGGCTTCCAAATCAGACATGCAAAATCTTCTCCCGTTGATGTTTTTGATCATTATTGCTATGTTATGGTTGCTATTGCGGGGATTTTCCGGGGTGTTTAGCACCGTTTTAGTCGTTATATTTTCAGCTCTTTCAGCTTTAGGATTGGCGGGATTAATGGGTATTGCCTTGACGGGTCCTTCAAGTACGGCACCGGTGATGATTCTCACTTTAGCCATCGCTGATAGCGTACATTTTTTGGTGACGTTTCGGCACGAAATGTGGTATAATGGACGCGAAAAATGGGAAGCGATTGTGGAAAGTTTGCGGGTGAATTTAATGCCCATTTTTTTGACAAGTTTAACCACAGCAATTGGCTTTTTGAGTATGAATTTTGGCGATGTACCGCCCTTTCATGATTTAGGGAATATGGTTGCCATGGGAGTTACGATAGCCTTTATTTTATCCGTTACTTTTTTGCCCGCCATGATGGCAGTCTTGCCGGTACGCATAAAACCCCAAACCACTGAAACGGTTCACGCTATGGACCATTTAGGAGAATTTGTGGTGCGCCGACGCTTTATGTTAATGTGGGGTATGGCGGGTGTTATTGTGCTATTGATATCCTTCATTCCACGTAATGAGTTGAATGATGTTTTTGTAGAATACTTTGATGAGAGCTTTGCGTTCCGCCGTGCGACCGATTTCGTCACGGAGAATCTAACCGGTTTGTATGATATACATTATTCATTAGGGGCAGGTGAATCGGAAGGAATTAGTGAGCCCATTTTTTTACAAAAGGTGGATGCCTTTACGAATTGGTATCGCAGCCAACCTGAGGTGATTTATGTCAGTACGATCACGGATACTTTTAAGCGCTTGAATAAAAACATGCACGGCGATGATCCTGCTTATTACCGCTTACCAGAGCAACGTGATTTGGCAGCGCAGTATTTATTGCTCTATGAAATGTCTTTACCTTATGGTTTAGATCTCAATAATCAGATTAATGTTGATAAATCAGCCACTCGGGTTATGGTTATTATGGAAACATTATCTACTAATGAGGTGCTGGCATTAGAAGAACGCGCTCAACAATGGCTTAAAAAAAATGGTTTGCCAAGTATGCAAGTCCCCGGTGCGAGTACAGCCATTATGTTTGCTAATATTGGTGCGCGTAATATTCAGAACATGTTAATGGGTGCCGCACTGGCATTGGTATTGATCTCTGCCCTGCTTATTTTTGCGCTGCGCTCATTAAAATTTGGCTTAATTAGCCTTATTCCAAATCTAGTACCGACAGGAATGGCTTTTGGCTTATGGGGGCTATTAGTTGGGCAAGTGGGTATGGGCTTATCAGTCGTTGCTGGATTAACCATTGGTATCGTGGTTGATGATACAATTCACTATTTAAGTAAATACCTACGCGCTCGCAACGAAAAGGGACTGGCACCGCCAGATGCGGTGCGTTATGCTTTTCGTAGCGTTGGTTTAGCTTTGTGGGTGACATCGCTTGTTCTGGTAGTAGGCTTTGCCATTTTGTCGTTATCCCATTTTTATCTTAATTCCACTATGGGTATCATGACTGCAGTGACTATCGCCTTCGCTTTGATGGTTGATTTTCTATTTTTACCCCCTTTATTAATGAAACTTGAGGAGAAAAATGTATGAAGCGATTATGCTTATTGACTTTATTGACTTTGCTACCATTGGTAGCCAACACAGCAACCGTTGTGTCCGAAGAAGAAGGTGTCCAGGCGATTACCGATGCTAAAACGCCAGATGCAAAGGGCTTGGCGATTGCAGAGATGGCAGATTACCGTAACACGGGTTGGCAGGATTCGGAAGCGAAGCTGCTGATGATCTTGCGTAACCGCAGTGGTGATGAAAGTCAACGCAAGATGCGAACCAAAACGCTGGAAGTGATCGGCGATGGTGATAAATCCATGTCTATCTTTGACACGCCCCGTGATATTAAGGGGACAGCGATGCTGACTTGGTCACATGCGCTTTTGCCTGATGATCAATGGCTTTATCTACCGGCCCTCAAGCGGATCAAACGGATTTCTTCAAGAAACAAATCTGGACCCTTTATGGGCAGTGAGTTTGCTTATGAAGATCTCGCTTCGCAGGAAGTGGAAAAGTACACCTATACCTATTTGCGAGATGAAATTCTCAATGGTATAGACTGCTACGTGCTGGAACGCCGTCCTGCCTACAAGTATTCTGGCTATACTTTCCAAGTAGGCTGGATCGATAAAGCACATTTCAATCCGCAAAAAACCGTTTATTATGATCGCAAGAACGCGCTCTTGAAAACGTTGACTTTTATTGGATACAAATCATACGTTGTCAATGGCAAAACTTTTTGGCGTGTCGATGAGATGTTTATGAAAAACCATCAAACAGGCAAAAATACCACGCTCAACTTTAAACAGTATCAATTTGGCAAGGGCTTAACGGATCGGGATTTTGATAAGAATACTCTGAAACGGGTACGGTGAATAATTTTAACGATATATAGACGTTCAGATAATGACGTAGGGGCGAACATTCGTTATCGCCCTACAAGAATAACATACATACTGTATGGAAAATATGCTTGTCTGCCCTTTATAAACCTGACAGGTTTTTGAAAATTATTTACCTGCCATCCTTTTAAAGTTAGCAATTACAACGTTCAATAATAGGAAGAATTATGATTAATAGTATTAGGCAACAAGCTATTGTAGGAAAGGGGGACGGTTTGAAGTTTTATTTTCACAATTGCCAATCGGCGCAATCGTAGAAATTATCATATTAATTAAACCAACCTCACCAAAACAACATCTTTTAAAACCCAATGATGACAAAGAATGGCTCAAATCTGTTAAACCGGTTAACGTCGGTTTTCCTATCACTGAGGAATGGCTTGAACTGGCTAAATGTGAGGGGCGTGAATAATGATTCCTGTGGATGCCAATATAATCAGTATTTTGTTTACAATCTGAGAAAATTATAATATGATAAAAGATACCTGACTTGATACATTATTAGAATTGAGCGGAATAGAATATTGGCTAGATGAGAATTATTGGGTTAAGTTTGAAGCTTATGAAGTTGGTGAGTAAAAATGAATCGTAAAATCCTTAAAATTGGAATTATGTCGAAACCTAAATTTCAAGCCTATACCATTGCCATTGCGAAAGGAAAATATAAACCCAAACCCGATGAGCCGAAAATTTGGTTTGCTTCAATGAAAACGTTAGCACAAGTATTAAGTGATGAAAATCAAGCCTTGCTTGAGATTATCGACAAAACGCAACCCAATTCCATTGACGAATTAGCTGAAACAACGGGTAAAAAATCTAACCATCTATCTCAAAGTTTAAAAACAATGGAACATTATGGGATTATCGAATTAGTCAAAACGAGCAAAGCTGTTCGTCCCATCGTTAGAACGACTGATTTTCAAATTGAATGTGGACTTTTTTCGCGTCAACTCCAGTGACCGGTTAGCCATTTCGAGTAAATACTTTTATATATATACTGAGCGTACTTGAAATCTGTGAAAATTTATTCATTCCGAAATCCTATTTTTGAAAAAAATCTGATTTCTATACTGATCAACATTTTCACAGATTTGGTTTCCGTTCATTATACAACGAATTTTGGTGCTAAACTTCGTTTATTTTATTTTTGCTTTAACAAAATTGTAAATCCGGCTTGCTCAAAATGATGATCGGTCGTAAAGATTTCATAAATCCCCATATCCTTCGCTAATATGATACTGGTGCAATCAACCAATCCCCATTCTTTATCTGCCACTTTTTTATACAATTCAAATCCTTTTTTAAGAATAACATCATCTATGTCAATGTAATTCCATTTATTTGATTGTCTGATTGCTTCAATAAATTTTATGGCAATCGGCTTTAAAGTGACTGAACTAAAGGCATTCCCGAATTCAAGCAAAACCGCACTTGTCGTGACCAGGTGTCTATTTGTTTGCTTTAATTCTTCTCTTATTCTGATAGCTGGCAAATGAAAAGCGTCACGTTTATTGCCGAGAGCAATTAATGCTGAAGTATCAACAAATATGGGTTTCATTATTTTTTAGGTGTTCCGTACAAATAATAATCGTGATTTTGGGCAAAATCTTTAATACCGGTATCAATTGAAATTTTTTCAATGTCAAGGTTATCCCAGGGATCTGGTTCTGCGGGTAATGCTGTTTTAATTTCAAAAGACACGTTTTCCTTGATAAAAATTTGCTCTATTCTTTCAATCAACGGAAAAATTTTTTCGCTAGACCAAATATTAGGTAAATCTATTGTGAGTTGCATTTTCTTACCTTCATATACACGATTTTTTTTAATCGTATTTCTAAAACGTTTGACACTTGCAGCTTGTATAAAGAAGAAATACGATTTTTTAAAAATCGTATTTCTAAAATGCGACTAAACATTACCTGCAATTTTCTTAGTAATCACCCATTGTTGGGCAATCGACAAAACATTATTAACTGTCCAATATAATACTAATCCAGATGGGAAAAATGCAAAAAACACCGTAAATATAATTGGTAAAGCCAGCATCATTTTTTGCTGTATTGGATCGATTGGGGCGGGATTAAGGTGGTGTTGGACTAACATGGTTGCACCCATGATTAGCGGCAGCACAAAAAAGGGATCGGGGCTTGATAAATCATTGAGCCAGAAAATAAAACTCGCTTGCCGTAATTCAACACTTTCCAATAGCACCCAGTAAAGGGCAATAAACACCGGAATTTGAACAACAATCGGTAAACATCCTCCTAATGGATTAATTTTTTCCTTCTTATAAAGGTCCATCATGGCTTGATTAAGGCGAGCTTTATCATCACCATAACGTTCTTTAATTGATACAAGACGTGGCTGTAAGCGGCGCATGTTTGCCATAGATTTATAACTGGCAGCTGACAATTGGAAAAAGGCTAACTTAATCAATATCGTTAAAATGATAATTGCCCAGCCCCAGTTGCCAACCCATTCATGAATCATGTCTAACATCCAAAACAAGGGTTGAGAGATAAACCATAGCCAGCCATAATCCACGGTTAAATCAAGTCCAGTGGCAATGTCTCCCAGTTCATTTTGTAATTTAGGTCCCGCAAACAAGCTGATGTTAAATTCCTTAATATTATGGGGTGCAACTGTTTGTGCTGGTCCATAAAGCCCTAATACATGGCGATTACCTAGCGGGAGCATTTTAGTATAATAAGTATAATTTTGCTCACGCTCTGGTATCCAAGCACCGACAAAATAATGCTGAAGCATAGCAATCCAACCATTGGGCCAAGCGGGGCGATGTTCATTATTGAAACTATTGTCCTGTATATCATCGAAAGAAATTTTTTCGTAACGTTGTGCCGGGCTGGAAATAGCACCGCCCATATAGGTATATAGAAAACGAGAATTTCCCAAATCCGCTAAAGTGCGTTGAAATTGTCCATATAACCTACCTTGCCATGGTTGGTTGGAGTCATTTTTGACCACATATTTCACGTCAATCACATAGCTGCCAGGCAAGAAAGTATAAATCTTGCTGACCGATATGCCCTTATCATTTTGCCAATGCAATTTAACCTTTAAATCAGGGCTATTATCTTGGAGACGATAATTTGTTTGTTCGCTTTGATAAACCGCTTGATGGGTAGGTGCAGATTCTTTAGGCAACAAACCGGATTGTGCCACGAATAAGTTTGGCAATTCATCATTCATCAAACTGAAGGGATTATCCGGTATTTTTGCATCAACCGGGTATTTCAGCAAACTAACTCGCCGCACATCGCCACCTGTCGTATCAATTTCCAGTTTCAGCACATCCGTTTCAACGTAGATACGCGAGTCGCTAGACAACAAATGTTGAGTTTGCGCGCCTGGCAAGTCAACGGATCCGACTTCCGAGAGTTGCGGTAATTCAGATTCTAAATCGGAATCCGATGAAGGTGAAACAGCCCTGGGCATATCAGAAGTGGATGTACTAGCCACGCTAGGTTGCTTGCTACCATAATCTTCCTGCCAAGCCTGGTACATCATTAACAAAATAAAAATCAAAGTAAAAATCAAAATGAGTCTAAAATTATCCATGTTTATTTTCTTTGTGCGGTTTATCTAATTTCCTGGGTTCCGGTACCGGGTCAAATCCACCGGGATGCCAGGGGTGACAACGGAGTATTCGTTTAATACCTAATCCGATGCCATATAAAGCTCCGTGAGTTTTGATGGCAATCAGTGTATATTCAGAACAACTTGGATAGAATCGACAATGCGGGCCTAACCAGGGACTGATAACCAACTGATAGCCCCGTATTAACAAAATGAAAAATTTTTGCATCGACGTAATAACTTATAACAACAAACCTGACAGGTTTTAAAAACCTGTCAGGCATAAAATAAAAATCATGACCGTTTTAAGTTAAGCCAATGCCTGGCTAATGAATTTAATAAGGTATGATTATTGACTTGTTCAACCCCATTTTTTGTCAAAACGACATAATCTAACCCTGGTAAAGACGAGTGATGATGGCGAAAACTTTCACGGATTAAGCGTTTAATACGATTTCTTTCTACGGCACGCTTAACCCGTTTTTTGGCAATAGCCAATCCTAAGCGAGCGAAATTTCGTTCATTTTTCCTGGCTAATACCGTAAAATAAGAGTCACTTGATTTACCAGGTTGCTCAAAAACTAATTGGTAATCTTGAGCTTTTACTAAACGGTGTTGTCGCGTGAATGGGTACATGTCTATTTAAGCACTAAGGTTTTTACGCCCTTTAGCACGTCGCGCATTAATAATAGCCCGCCCACTTTTTGTACTCATACGGGCGCGAAAGCCATGACGACGTTTACGTATAATTCGACTGGGTTGGAAAGTTCTTTTCATAATAATATCCTATTTAAGCTAAAAAATATAATATTCTATTTTTTTGTTTAATAATTTGTCAAGTTATTTTTGATTAATAGACATTATACCGATTTAATGTAATCCATTGATTTACCTAATATGCCAAGGGCAACCACAAGATTGCCCCTACAATAAAATATTTGACGTAGTGGCAAACCTTTAGTGTTCGCCCTGCAAAAATATTTATCTCAAAAAATATAGATATTTGAGTCAATCTATTGTATAATAATTATTTTACCATATCAAAATAATTATCAATATGTACTTTGAAATTTCTAGAAAAAAATTATTAACCCCCTTAAAAATGATTATTGGGGTGGTTGAACAGCGGCAAACTTTGCCCATTTTGGCTAATACCTTGACTTGTGTCAAAGATAATACCCTACATTTAACGGCTACTGATGCTGAGGTAGAAATTGCATGTCGTTTGCCCTTAGAATCAGGCGGTGGCTTAAACACTGATAATGATGGGGAAATAACGATACCGGCACGTAAATTTTTCGATATTTGCAAATCATTGCCCGATGGTGCTATGATTCAAATTGATACCACGGATGAAAATCAGGCCGTACTCAAAGCCGGCAAAAGTAAATTCAAATTACAAACGTTGCCAGCTGAAGATTTTCCAAACACGCCTAAATTGACTGAACCGACTGAATTTCAGATTTCTCAGCACCATTTAAAGAATTTACTTTATAAAACTTCGTTTTGTATTGCTGTTAATGATGTGCGGTATTATTTAACAGGATTATTATTGGAAATTGGTGAAGGAAAAATTTCCTTAGTTGGAACAGATGGTCATAGAATGGCGGTGGCACAACATGACTTTGAAAGTGAGCAAGAAGCTAAAGTGATTATCCCCCGCAAAGCGGTGCTGGAATTGTCAAAATTGCTGACTGATGATGATGATGCGAACATCAAAGTGACATTTGATGATAACCATATTCGATTTGAGTTAAGTCATGAATTAATCATCACCTCAAAACTCATTGATGGTCAATTTCCTGATTGGCAAACGGTTCTACCGGCTAACCCTGATAAAATGGTAGTGGGTGAAACGGCTTCATTGAAACATTCATTGACTCGCGCTTCCATACTTTCCAATGAAAAGTATAAGGGAGTTCGGCTGGCAGTCACATCTAATCTACTAACTATCAGTGCCAAAAATGCCTATCAAGAAGAGGCGGAAGAAATTGTAGAAGTTGAGTACGAGGGTGAAGAGCTGGAAATTGGTTTTAATGGCATTTATCTTCTTGATGCGCTCAATGTTATTTCTACCAAAATGACACAATTAGCCCTTTCAGATTCTAACAGTTCATGCTTGATTACTGAAGAAGATAACGAAGATTGTAAATTTATTGTTATGCCGATGCGTCTTTAATTTAATGGTTAATGGGAAAACTTATCCGTTAATGCAAAAATAAATCCGAGTTTTTGAAAAAATCGGATTTCCTTTCGAGTTAAGAATCGTTGCCAGACCTGCCAGGTTTTAAAAACCTGGCAGGTCTTTACCCAATAATATTTTTTGTACACTATCCCGTTAATCATTAACCATTAACACTGATAATATGATTCTAAAAAAAATCAATCTATCCGTGATTGAGGATAAACCCTCTAAAATACCTGAAGAGGTTGAACGCATAGGTATAGATGCTTTGCAAATTTTTTGGCAAACTTCACAAGATATTGCCCAAAACGAAATTGATACAATTAAAAAACGCTATCAACAATATGAAGCTGAAATTTTACAACAGCTTCAGGCAGCTATAAAAAAAGCGGAACAAACCAGTCAAAAGCTTGCTGCAGCTAATGCGGCTATTGAAATTTTAACGAGGGAAAATAAATCATTACAGGTTGACATTAACCACAAAAATGATGCTCTTAAAAATGCAGCCGTTCAAAAAAATATTTTTGAAGAAACGATTGCTGAACAAGAACATGAAGTCAAGCATTTGACTGAAGATGTTGGACGATCTAGTGAAAGTGCTGAGAATTTGAAAAGACGTTTGTATGAAGTTAATCGTCAGCTAGAACAAGAAAGCGCAATGCTTAAAGAGTCTCGTGAAGATGCGGCTGTTAACTTACGTACTTCTGAGCGTATAGATAAAGATCTCAAAGTGGCAATAAAAGAAAGTAAAAATGTTTGGGAAAAACTTAAAGATGAGCAAAGGCGGGCTTCTATTGCAGAATCTGTCGTTCATGAAAAAGTTGAAGCCACTAAAAAATCTGAAGCTTCTATTAAGCTGCTAAAACAAGAAAAGCATGAGCTAAGAGAAATTTTGGATGCTGAAATCAAAGCTCGTATTGAAATGGAAAAGAGGGTTGTTGCTGTTACGGCGCGTGCTGACTCTCAGGAGGCAGGGTATAAAGAAATAAAGACTAAACAGGATAAAGACTTAGAAGTCGCTAGAAGTGAGGTGACATCTCTTAGAAATCGCACGATTAAAGCGGAAAGTGCGCTTGAGCGTGAAAGAAAAGCTCTGGAACGTTTGGAAACGAAGTTGATTGCGGCTTCTAAGGCAACTATTTTAAGTTAGGTAACTCGCAAAGGGCAACCACAAAGGATTGCCCCTGTTGGATCAATTTCAACATTTCAGGCATTTCCTACTTTGAAGCAGCGACCACTTTGGCTTTGCGTATCTCCATTTTACCTACCTTGATAAGCTGAACAATTGGAATGCCTGAAGGGCAGGAAAAAGTACATGCCCCACATTCGACACAATCCATTGCATAATATTCAGCCATTTCTTCATATTCACTGACTTTTGCAAGCCGCGCCAGGCGCGACGGGTTCAGAAAATGAGGGCAAGCTTCGACACAACGACCACAATGAATGCAAGGATATTCTTTAGGTTTACTGGTTTGTGCTGCGGTGAAGGCGAGAATGCCGGAACTCCCTTTTAATATGGGCACATCAAGGCTGGCAATGGGGGTTCCCATCATAGGACCGCCCATGATGACTTCGCGAGTGGTTTGTTTTAAACCACCACAAAATCGTAATACTTCACGCACAGGCGTACCCAATGGGACAATCAGATTAGCGGGATGTTCAACACCAGGACCTGAAACGGTGACAATACGTTCAATCAGTGGCATCCCCGTTTCAAAATAATCAGCAATGGCTACAATGGTACCGACATTATTGACGGTCACACCGATATCACGCGGTAATTGACCTGTTGGGACTTCTACGCCGAATATGGATTGAATCAGCATTTTTTCAGCCCCCTGGGGATATTTTACCCGCAAGGGGATAATATCAATGTGTTGATATTGCTGATGTTTAACCTGTTTTTGTAAAATATCAATGGCATCGGCTTTATTCATTTCTACGCCGATTGTTGCCTGTTCAGCTCCCAGTTTTTGTCGTACCATTTCTACACCTTGTAGTACGGTATCGGGGCGTTCTAACATCAGTCGATGATCATTGGTGAGATAGGGTTCACATTCTGCACCATTGATCACTAAATGTTTGATGTGTAAACCATCAGGCAAGACATATTTGACATGGCTTGGAAAAGCGGCTCCCCCCATACCGACAATCCCTGCTTGCTGAACATGCTTGACAAATTCATCCTGGGATAGGGATGACCAATTAATTGAGGCTTTAGGTTCAAGACGCTGAGTGGCATAAGGATCGGCTTCAATTTCTATGACGGCTTGCAGTTTTTCCCCAGGATAACGACGTGGTTCAATGGCTCGCACCCAACCCGTTACGGGACTGTGTAAGGCGGTGGATACAAAGGCACCTGGTTCGGCAATCAGTTGTCCACGTTGTACACGTTCTCCAACTTTAACAATGGATTTGGCAGGTGCACCTAAGTGTTGCCCTAATGGTAAAATATATTGATTGACAAAAGGTACGCGCTGAATCGGCAAATGAACAGTTTGTTCAGTCAATTCGTCGGGATGAATACCATGTGCAAAACGTCGTTTGAAAGCTGGTAAAGGGTTCATATTTTTTTTAATTGTGAATTGTTGATTGTTAATGACTAACCTGTATTGAGATAAACTTTGAATAAATTTATTTCAAGGCTAATAAATTTTAATAAAAAATAGTTACCACAGGTTCCGCCTGTGGTAACTCACGTAAAAATACAAAACGGAAAATTATTTCATTTTCGAGGTTTTAGTTTTTTGAAAAAAAACTAAAACCTCGAAACCATTCCTAAGCGTGAATCATCCGACCATCAACACCCAGGGCAGCTTCATGTATTGCTTCAGAAAGAGTGGGGTGCGCGTGAATAGTTCTCGCTAAATCTTCAGCGCTGGATTTTAACTCTATAGCAAGCACCGCTTCCGCAATCAATTCGGATGCAGAAGTACCCAAAATGTGTATGCCTAATAGGCGATCTGTTTGGGCTTCTGCAATAATGCGAACCATACCGCTTGTATCACCATAAGCTCTTGCCCTACCACTTGCCATAAACGGAAATTGACCGACTTTGTACTCAATACCAGCGGCTTTGAGTTGTTCCTCAGTTTTGCCGACCCATGCGATTTCTGGCCTGGTATAAATAACATAAGGTACTGTTTCATAAGACATTTTACTAAGTTGGCCGGCTAAATGCTCTGCAACCATAACACCTTCTTCAGAGCCTTTATGTGCTAACATGGGACCACCAATGACATCTCCGATGGCATAAATGCCGGGTATTGTCGTTTCACGGTGTTCTTTGACTTGAATAAAACCACGAGCATTGATTTCGATACCTATTTCAGCCGCTCCTAAACCCTCTGTATTCGGTTTACGTCCCACCGCGACGATTAGTTTATCTACGATAAGCTTTTGTTCAGCTTTTTTATCTTGGTAAGTGACGGTGATTTCATCATTAGCAATCGTTGTTGAAGTGACATTAGCCCCTAAATGGATATTCAATCCTTGTTTTTTCATTTCACGCTGAGCGGCGGTTGCTATTTTGCGATCTGCGGTAGCGAGAAAATCGGGTAATGCTTCCAAAATAGTCACTTGACTACCTAAGCGATTCCATACGCTGCCCAATTCTAAACCAATGGCTCCTGCACCTATTACACCCAGGCGTTTAGGTTGACTTTCAAAGGCTAGGGCACCTGCGGAATCAACTATCCATTTATCATCCGTGGGCGCAATCGGTATTTGAACCGGTACTGAGCCGGTGGCGATGATAATATTATCAGCCGTGAGGGTTTTTTTATGACCATCTAGGGCAGTGATTTCCACTTGTTTATCAGTGCTTAAACGGGCGGTGCCTTGAAACGAGATAATTTTGTTCTTTTTAAATAAAATGGCAATGCCTTGGGTAAGTATTTTAATGATCTTGTTCTTACGTGCCTGCATGGCTGCAATATCAATATTTAAGTTTTCGCATTGGATGCCATGAGCTACGGCTTGTGTTTGCATAAATTCATAGTGATGGGAAGAATCCAGCAGTGCTTTAGAGGGGATACAACCTACATTAAGGCAAGTTCCACCTAAAGAGGGTTTACCCGCCGGATTGCTCCATTTATCAATACACGCTGTTTTCATACCCAGTTGAGCGCACCGAATAGCAGTCGCATAACCGGCAGGACCTGCACCTATTACGATCACATTATAATCAGCCATAGTTTTTTTAAGACGATTGAAATTAAAAAGGGAGAAGTCTATTAATAGCACCCTTGGGATAAATCCCAAAGCTTAAAAACTTGAACATCAAGTTATATATCAATATATCATTAAAAATTTATATCAGTTATTAATTATTAACATAATTGGCAATTTTCTTTTTTCCGTTTATACTCGATCAAGTTAAATTTTAAAAAACTCATCCCTTAATGTCAAAATCTCACTTAAAGGAAATTTTACTATGAAACCACCAGTACGTGTTGCTATCACCGGATGCGCAGGTCAAATCACCTATTCTTTAATATTTCGTATTGCATCTGGTGAAATGCTAGGTCCTGATCAGCCAGTCATTCTGCATACGCTGGAAATACCAGCCGCTTTAGAAGCCTTAAAAGGTGTCATCATGGAACTTGATGATTGTGCCTATCCGCTTTTGCAAGATGTCATGATGACAGACGATCCCAACTTAGCCTTTTCCGAGGTTGATTATGCTTTACTGGTTGGTGCCGTCCCTCGGGGTCCTGGGATGGAAAGAAGCGATTTGCTTAAAGTCAACAGTGAGATTTTCACGGTTCAGGGTAAAGCACTGAATGACCATGCTGCCCGTGATGTTAAAGTATTGGTTGTTGGTAATCCTGCCAATACCAATGCCTATATTGCCATGCATTCAGCCCCTGACTTGGCATCCAAACAATTTACGGCTATGACGCGCCTTGATCATCACCGTGCGGTCAGCCAATTAGCAGCCAAAACGGGAGTCTATGTCACAGCTATCAAAAATATGGTGGTGTGGGGCAACCATTCTGCTACCCAATACCCTGATGTGAGTCATGCACTTGTCAATGGTCAACCCGCTAAATCTCTTGTCGATCAAGATTGGATTGTGAATGATTTTATTCCTTCAGTGCAACAACGGGGTGCTGCGGTTATTAAGGCACGGGGCAAATCCAGTGCCGCTTCTGCGGCTTTTGCAATCCTTTCGCATGTGCGTGATTGGGCGATGGGAAGCGATGACTGGGTTAGCATGGTTATTCCTAGCGATGGTAGTTATGGCATTCCTGAAGGCTTGATGTATTCTTTCCCTGTGACGATTAAAGATGGGGAAATTTCAATCGTGCAAGGATTAGAAATTGATGAATTTAGCCGAGCTCGTATTTTAGCTAGTCAACGTGAACTAGAACAGGAACGCGATGCCATTGCGGATTTATTAAAATAATGCTTAATGTAAGGGCTACCCTTTAGTTAGTGTTCGCCTTTGATATTTTTATCTTTGTACAGGGCGTTTTGCAAGCGTTTTTGGATGAACACTAAGGAACGTGCCTGAAATAACTAGTACGACGCGCCGCTAATATATCGGATAATAATTGTACCAACCCTCTTGATTGGTGGTGAGATGAATAATCTTCTGAATTGACGGCGCGTCGTACTAGGAGGTTATCCGAAATTAGAGCCACAGCTTATTCCAGCACTCAAGTTCAAACGATTTATCCCTGTTTATATACAATCCTTGTAGTTATTGTTGTCAGATTAAAAACTTGATCATCGAAACAAAAGGGCATCTATGTCAAAAATCACCATTTTTCTTGCCTCGTCTGAAGAATTGGAGTCAGAACGACGGGTATTTGAAAATTTTATTTACCAGCGATGTCAATCTTTATACCAGGATGGTAAGTTTATTGAGGTTATCGCCTGGGAAAATAATATCAGTAATGCAATGTCGCAAACGCGCTTGCAAGATAAGTATAATGAGGCGATTATCGCCAAGCCAAATTGTAACTACTCAGCCTTAAATTGAGTACAACGGATTTTTTTTATCATCCTCAAATAACAATCTGTTAATTGATCGCAGCTTTACGAAAAACTCTCGTAACTCTCGTTCCCACGCGCTGGCGTGGGAATATCTTAGCGACGCGCCAGCGTCGTGGTTAGCAAAAAAATCCTTTTTTATATACAATCCTTGTAGTTATTGTTGTTAGATTAAAAACTTGATCATCGAAACAAAAGGAGTTAAAAACGGCAACTTGATTTCTATCTAAATCTATGCAAAACTATTCAAATGAATAGATTATATAGCTTATGTCAATTTGCAAAACGAGTTGCTAGATCAATATCAACGCTTAGAAGATGGGATGCGTCTGGTGAATTATTCGCCAAGAAACATTCTTCTGGACATCGGTATTATGATAAATCTGATGTCAGACAATTATTGGGAATAGAAAACAATGAAAGAAAAGTTGTTGTTTATTGCAGGGTTTCCAGCCATTCTCAAAAAGATGATCTAAAGTCTCAAATAATGGCGATAGAACCGTTCTGTCTGTCATCAGGTGTTGCTGTTGATGAATGTGTATAGCATTTCCCTTTTGAGTGAAGTACATCTTTTGTAGGGGCAAGACTGAATGGTTGCCCTGTATCTCACCCAAACGAAAAACGCTATAGATAAAGCCAGTTTGTTGTTTTCAAGTAATTCAGAGACTGCGAATTCAAATTCACTTTTACTTCGAGGGATTGTTAAATCAGAAAGTTTATTTTTAAATTCAGCCGGCAAACCCGCACTAAAAAATGGGTTAGCAACAGTCGGTTCAATATAATAATTTTTTTCTGGTTTCGGGCAAAATAATTTAATAGGTTTTAAAGGCTCATCATGAGGAGCTTCTGTGAAAAAAATCAATGCACCAGAAAAACTGGCTAGAAATGAGAAAAATACTAAAAAGAAAAAAAAGGCTGATACGACTTTCAAAAAAGATGATGTTTTTCTTTTTTTCCAAAGAAAAGATAGTCGATTTCTTATAATATTCCAAACGAAAATGAAAAATTTCGTTATAACGTTCCAAACGAAAATGACGGGTTTCATTATAATATTCAAAATAGAATGTATTATTTTCATAATTTTAATCAAAATTTAACCAGGAACAATTTATCTGATTTGAGCCTTTATTTCCACAACTTCCCCACAATACTTAATGGCATTGGGGAGGTAGGTGGGCACAAAAACACTTGCCCACCCGACATAAAAGTTTAAGTTATGCCCGTGTACAGTATACTTCAAAACCATTATTTCTATAAAGATTTATAAGTTTTTCGTTATCTTCGATTGGACAAAACAACTGAATAGTAATATAATATGAGCTCATAGGTGTTTTGAATTTTCCTATAGCCCTTGAAAATAAAGGCGATTACGTGATAATGTTTCTAAATCGACAACAAATTTTTTTAAATAGAGGCTCTTGCAAAACTCATGGATGAAAGCGAGGGCGAACTTAGGTTCGCCCCTACCATCCGAAAATATGTGATGTTTTGTAGGTGGCAGACCTGCGTGTCTGCCCTCGTGACATGAGTTTTGCAAGAGCCTCAAAGGTTAATATTAACCGAACCTTGCTTGTGTTAAAAACTGATAACTGATAACTGATAACATTCATGCCAGACATATTATCTCCTGATTGCGTGGGATTAGTCACGCCACAATCCCATAAATTTACCACGCCATTGGCATTAAACTGTGGGCGCACCTTACCAAGTTATGAGTTGATATATGAAACTTATGGTACTTTAAATAAAAACCATTCTAATGCGGTGCTAATTTGCCATGCCCTCAGTAGCGATCATCATGCTGCCGGTTATTATAGTATGCAAGATAAAAAACCAGGCTGGTGGGAAAGCTGTATTGGACCTGGGAAACCGATTGATACTAACCGTTTTTTTGTCGTTTCTCCCAATAATTTAGGGGGCTGTAAAGGATCAAGCGGTCCTAATACTCTCAATCCAGATACAAATAAACCTTATGGTCCTGATTTTCCGATTATCACAGTACGCGACTGGGTAAAAAGTCAAGCACGTTTAGGTGATGTTTTAGGTATTTCACAATGGGCAGCCGTGGTAGGTGGCAGCTTAGGGGGTATGCAAGCATTACAATGGGCGATAGATTATCCCAAACATTTGCGTCATTGCGTCGTCATTGCAGCAGCATCGAAATTAACAGCACAAAACATTGCCTTTAACGAAGTCGCTCGTCAAGCGATTTTAAGTGATCCCGATTTTCATGCTGGACATTATTATCAACATAATACTTTACCGCGTCGCGGTTTAATGTTGGCACGAATGCTAGGGCATATTACCTATTTATCGGAATTTGCCATGCGTAAAAAGTTTGGACGAGAATTGCGCGAAGGTAAAATCAATTTTGGTTTTGACGTGGAATTTCAAGTCGAAAGTTATTTACGCTATCAAGGTAGCTCTTTTGTAGATCGTTTCGACGCAAATACTTATTTATTAATGACTAAAGCCCTAGATTATTTTGATCCTGCCAGCGAATACAAAAACAATCTATCTGCCGCATTTGCAAAACTACAAGCGAAATTTTTAGTGATTTCATTTACGAGCGATTGGCGATTTTCACCCGCCCGCTCACGCGAAATAGTTAAAGCCTTATTAGACAATAAAAAAGAAGTTAGCTATGCTGAAATAAAAGCACATGAAGGACATGATGCCTTTTTGATGCCGATTCCTCGTTTTATACAAACTTTTCAAGCGTATATGCAGCACATAGAAATATCGAATAAATAACCATGAAATTGC
This sequence comes from Gammaproteobacteria bacterium, assembly GCA_003645255.1. Taxonomy (GTDB): domain Bacteria; phylum Pseudomonadota; class Gammaproteobacteria; order Beggiatoales; family Beggiatoaceae; genus QNES01. The sequence goes on along the minus strand of QNES01000021.1, from coordinate 13,189 downwards.
GTACTGATTTGGCACTGATTAGCGAATGGATTGTTGAAGATTCGCATGTCTTAGATTTAGGCTGTGGTAATGGCACTTTACTGGCACATTTACATGAGACGCGCTCTGTGACCGGATATGGTTTAGAAATTGATGATGAGAATATCGTATATTGTATTCAAGCCGGCGTTAATGTGATTCACACAGATTTAAATCAAGGCTTATCTGATTTTTCAGATGATAGTTTTGATTATGTCGTGATGACACAAGCTTTGCAAACCATCCACCGCCCTGATTTATTATTATTGGAAATGTTGCGCGTTGGACGCGAGGGTATTGTGACTTTTCCTAATTTTGGGCATTGGGGGGCGCGTATTTCATTATTGTTTGGAGGCGTGATGCCGACATCTCGTGCCTTACCCAGTGAATGGTACAATACGGAAAATATTCATTTATGTTCCTTACATGATTTTGAAAAACTCTGTCATACGCTAGATATTGAAGTATTACAAAGGGCAGTGGTAGATACGACGCATCATACTAGTCGTTCTATGCGTTTAATGCCTAATTTATTTGGAGAAATTGCCATCTATCGATTTCGTAGCAAACCCGTTAAAAGAATTTATCAAAGGAAAAAAAAATGACCACTCAAAATTTTATCGCCGCTCAACAATATATCCCTGGCGGTGTCAATTCCCCAGTACGCGCTTTTAAAGGTGTCGGTGGCGATCCGATTTTTATTCAACGCGCCAAAGGTGCCTATCTTTATGACACTGATAATAAACGTTATATTGACTATGTTGCTTCCTGGGGACCCATGATCGCCGGACATGCGCATCCCAAAATCGTGAAGGCAGTACAAGACACCGCTGCCAATGGACTGAGTTTTGGTGCCCCCACCGTGATTGAAACGCGCCTGGCTGAAAAAATTTGTGAATTAATTCCGTCTATTGAACTGGTACGTATGGTTAATTCTGGCACAGAAGCCACTATGAGCGCGATACGATTAGCACGCGGCTATACCGGACGCGATAAAATCCTTAAATTTACCGGCTGCTACCATGGACACGCCGATTCTTTATTAGTTAAAGCTGGCTCTGGTGTCCTGACTTTAGGCTTACCTAATAGTCCTGGGGTACCAGCCTCCCTAGCCGAACACACTTTAAGCCTTACATACAATAACTTAGAGGAAGTTAAAACGGTATTCGCAGAAATAGGAGTAGAGATTGCTGCTATTATTGTTGAACCGGTAGCAGGTAATATGAATTGCATCCCCCCAGTACCCGGTTTTTTAGAAGGATTGCGTGAAATTTGTGACAAATATGGTAGTGTGTTAATTTTTGATGAAGTTATGACTGGCTTCCGGGTTGCACTGGGCGGCGCACAGAGCTATTACAATGTTAAACCTGATCTAACAACACTCGGTAAAGTCATTGGAGGCGGAATGCCCGTCGGCGCATTTGGGGGTAAACGTGACATCATGGAACAAATTGCACCCCTTGGTCCGGTTTATCAGGCAGGTACTTTATCCGGCAATCCAGTCGCAATGGCAGCAGGGCTAGCCACTTTGGAAATTATCTCCGAACCTCATTTTTATCCTGAACTGAGTAGCAAAACGGAACAATTCATTACAAACCTGTTAGCTCTTGCTAATGCCGCTAACATTCCTACGACAGGTGTATCTATTGGTGGCATGTTCGGCTTATTCTTCACTGGTGATGACAAAATTGAAAATTTTGCACAAGTCAGTATTTGTGATGTTGAACGATTTAAAAAGTTCTTTCATGGCATGTTAGAAAAGGGCATTTATTTGGCACCATCAGCTTTTGAAGCGGGGTTTGTTTCATCGGCTCATTCCCAAGAAGATATGGAGGCCACTTTAAATGCTGCTGAAGCCGTTTTTGCGACTTTGTAATTTGTATAGCGTCCTGCACTCATATTTTTATGAGCACAATTTGGTGTATGACGCTTCGCTTATACACCCTACACGAGCTACATACACGAGCTCTTAATTCGCATTTCACAGATTTGATTTATATAAAAAAACTTAAATAGCAGATATAATATATTTTAATTTAATAATTAAAATTACAATTTAAAATACAAAATGATATCGACCATGGCACGTAAAAAAACGGCCTATACTTGTCAAAAATGTGATGCCGTTTCCACAAAATGGATTGGACAATGTTCTGAGTGCGGAGAATGGAATACTTTAGAAGAAACTGCCATAGAAGAAGCACCTAGTACCTATCAAGCTGATCAAGGTAGTCGTCGTTCAATCAGTTATAGTGGTGTTGAAGCGACGGTTTGTTTATTAGATGCGGTAGAAGTAGTAGATGAGGCACGGACTGCTACGGGGTTGGCTGAATTAGATCGTGTATTAGGCGGTGGCTTAGTAGGTGGTTCAGTTGTTTTGATTGGGGGTGATCCTGGCATAGGTAAATCTACCTTGCTACTGCAAACCATGTCGCAATTGAGTTTAAGTTCTTCCACTTCTCCTTTATATGTCACTGGAGAGGAATCCCCACAACAGGTTAGCTTACGTGCTCAACGCTTAGGTTTAGATGTTCATCAGGTAAAATTGCTGACGGAAACACGAGTTGAAAAAATTCTGAGTATTGCTGCTAAAGAACAGCCTAAGGTGATGGTGATAGATTCTATCCAAACCATACATACTGAACTATTACAATCCGCCCAAGGCTCGGTTTCACAAGTTCGCGAAAGTGCAGCACAACTAGTACGTTTTGCGAAACAGACAAATACCGCCGTATTTTTGGTGGGGCATGTGACCAAAGAAGGTTCATTAGCAGGTCCCAGGGTTTTAGAACATATGGTAGATACGGTACTTTATTTTGAAGGGGACAGTGGTACCCGTTTCCGGGTGATACGGGCGATTAAAAATCGTTTTGGTGCGGTCAATGAGTTGGGCGTATTTATGATGAGCGATAGGGGCTTAGAAGAGGTTAGCAATCCTTCTGCTATTTTTCTATCACGCGATGAAGCGGAAGTGCCTGGTAGTATTGTTATGGTGACACATGAAGGAACGCGCCCTTTGTTGGTTGAAGTACAAGCTTTAGTGAATGAATCAGCTACTCCTAATCCGCGTCGTGTGGCTTTGGGATTAGATCAAAATCGTTTAGCGGTGCTATTGGCGGTACTGCATCGGCATGGCGGGCTAGCAACTTTTGATATGGATGTATTTGTCAATGTTGTGGGTGGTGTCAGAGTCAATGAAACGGGGGCAGATTTAGCGGTATTGTTAGCGGTATTATCTAGTTTGCGTAATGTGACTTTGTCTAAAAATCTTGTGGTATTTGGTGAAGTGGGATTGGCTGGTGAAATTCGCCCTGTACCTAATGGTGCTGACCGTTTACGCGAAGCCGCTAAACATGGTTTTAAAAGGGCTATTGTGCCTAAATCTAATGCGCCCCGTGACAGAATACCGACTCTGGAAGTGATACCTGTCTTGCGTTTGGTGGATGCTTTGCATAGTGTATCTACTTCTACGGTAAACAGTGAACAGACTTAGGAATATGCCTGAAATAATATCCCAGTTCTAAACCTGCCAGGTTTTAAAAACCTGGCAGGTTTACGCTTGGATTTTCAATCAGGTACTAAGGAATGAAGAAAAACTCAAACCTCGAATACTAAACCTGCCAGGTTTAAAAAACCTGGCAGGTTTGGCTTGAAAGTTTTTTCAGTTCTTAAAATCTCATTCCTAAATAGCAAACTGATCAAACGCTTCATTTAGTCCCGCTAATTTTTCTTCTACTCCCATATCCTTGCCTTGACTAGAAAAATCTTCATAGCAGGGTACTTCAGGATTGTGATAGAGCAAACCAACTGGTTTGGGCATTTCGGGTAAAGCAAATTCATACGCTTTTGACATATTAGATGGATCATGCTCTTGCTGGTTTGGAAACAGGCGTAAGATGTTTTTTTCCAGTTGAATACCTTTGTCATGAGTCAGCAACAACAGATTAGACTGATCCTGTTGTAGATGTTCATACGCTTCTGGCGAATAAACCGGACAGCGCTGAATAATATTAACCAGACTAAAGCCTCGATGGTCATGCGCCGCTTTAATCGTTTCATAAAGATGGGCTGGATTCCAATCTATCGTTTGAGCCAGGAATGAAACATTACTGATGCCCAAAGTTGCCGTTAATGGGTTAAGAGGTGCTAAAATCGCACCGGTTGGGTGAGTATTACTCTTAAAGCCAAGTGGCGTAGTGGGTGAAGTCTGTTTCTTAGTCAAACCATAGATATTGTTATCAAATACTAATACTGTCATATTCATATTATAGCGCACGGCATGCATCCAATGCCCTGCACCAATGGAATAACAGTCACCATCTCCGGTGGCTACCCAAACATCTAATTCAGGGCGGCGTGATTTGATTCCACAGGCGACCGGCAAGGCACGTCCATGTATGCCATGAAAACCATAAGTCCCCAAATAATGGGGTAAACGGCTGGAACAACCAATTCCGGAAACCGTTACGGTCTTTTCCGGTGGTAATTGTTTATCGCGGCAAATACGTTGTACTATGGTAAGTACACCATGATCACCACATCCAGGACACCAGCGAGGTTCTCCACCGATATAATCACCTAAGGTGAAATAACGCTGCTTGACATCTAGGGACCAATCTGCTTTTAAACCAAACATTATTTTTCTCCTTTCATTGCTTTGATACGACGGATCAGTTCGTCATAAATTAATCCCGGCTGCATCGGTTGCCCATAAACATTGGTCCAACAGTCCACATCAACTAAAGTTTGTGTTCTCAGAAGGATAGACAGTTGCGAATAACGCCGATTACCTGGGTTGATAAGCGGTGCATCGGCTTCATCACTGTAATTAATTTCGACGGTTAAAATGTTTTTGAAGCGAGCAAATATCTCCTTTAAGCCCGGTTCAAGTGGCGATAGGAAGCGTAGGTGTAGGGAAGAGACTTTATGATCTTCTGCCCTTATTCTATCAACCGCTTCTTCAATCGCACCCAAAGTTGAACCCCAACCCACAATCAACAAATCACCTTCTTCCGCGCCGTGTACTTTGGGTGGTTTCAAGGTACTATAAAGGGCTGCTAATTTGCGGCTACGCATATTACAACCACGCTGGTTAGATTCACGATCATAAGCCACTTTACTTTGATTAGTATGTGCCAACCCGGTTAAAACATATTGCCCATCAGCTTGCCCAACAATGGGGCGCGGTGATAAGCCGGTTTCTTCATTCCAATCAAAAGGCGGTGTTTCTTTTTTCCAAGCGGATTGATCAACCGGTGCCGCCATCCATTCAGCCTTTGCTTTTGGACGGGGATAAGGCTGCACCCCTGTTCCCAAGTTAGCATCTGTGAGCAAAATGACAGGGGTACGAAATGTTTCAGCAAGCTTACGCGCCATGATGACAAAATGAAAGCATTCTTCAATCGTCGCTGCTGCAATAACCACTTTAGGTGCATCACCAGGCTCACCATATAAAGAAGCTAATAAATCTCCTTGTTCAACTTTAGTCGGTAAACCCGTAGATGGTCCGCCTCGTTGTACCACGCCGACAACCAATGGTATTTCCGCCATCACTGCCAGGGCAAGAAATTCTGTTTTTAAGGCTAAACCTGGACCTGAAGTGATGGTACAAGCCGTTTTACCTGCATACGAAGAACCGATGGCAAATCCAACCGCGGCAATTTCATCTTCTGCCTGATGTACAAATCCACCGACTTTATCATAAACTTCAGCCAGATAGTGTGATGCTGACGTAGCCGGTGTTATCGGATACATAGACACCAGGTCCATCCCTGAAGCCATAACCCCCAATCCCATAGCTTGATTACCATTAGTCACTATCAAAGGCTCGTTTGAATCACGCTCCCAAGGCGGCACTTCATACCAATAATCCAGGTTTTCTTTGGCATATTCATAACCGGATTTAAGTAGTTGTTGATTGTTTTCAACCACTTTTTTGCCTTTTTGCCCAAAAGTGGCTTCGATTTCCTGATTAGCCCTTTCTAACTCCCGACTATAGATATAACAAAGCATACCTAATACAAACATGTTTTTTCCCCGGCGGGGGTTGGGCGTAATTTTTAGGCATTCTTCTTCCATAGGCACTTCCTGAACGATCAAACCATTTTCACGAAATTCTGCCACCGAGGTTTGATATTGTTTCCTGATTTCAGGATTAGGATCGGTAAGCCATTTGTTTTCCAACAAAATAACCGTTCCTGGCTTGTAGGCATGAGTGGCGATACGGGAATAAAGGACTTGTTCGTTAAGTGCCACTGCCATATCTGCGGCATCTCCCATATTCGTCATGTGATGTGAGCCTAAACGGACACGAATACCACTGGCACCAGCAGGTGAACGAGCAGGTGGTTGAATTTCAGCCGGGATAATTTCAACCGTCCAGACACCATTGCCCATTTTAGCACTGATGTTACCAAATGTTTGCCCTGCTTTTTGTGCGCCTTCTCCTGAGTCGCTAACGATTTCTACAATATGTTCATCAATTCGCTTTGGCTGCTTGGTTGAGGTATTTTCAGCCGATGCTTCCAATGGTTTATTCATAAAGTTATCTCAGTTGTAAGTGATATACCAATTGAATTTAATTTATACTCAATGTTCTATTTTTGGTGAACGCCAGGGATATAGAACCTATAAGAAATCCGATTTTTTCAAAAATCCGATTTCTTATATAGAGTATTTCTTTAAGCCTTTTGATTTTAAAAACTAAAACATCGAGTTTATAGCAAAAAATGTGATTCTTAACTATAATATGGTTTTTTTTTCATTTTTCTACATTAACCCGAATTTTGTTATAGATGTTCAGAAAAATAAATTATTTTAGCACCACGTTTTTTAAAAAAACTTGGTTTCCAGTTAAAAAATAGTATTTATTCAAGCCCTTTTAAAAAACGATCACATTAATTGCTAATCAATTAAGAATAAGAATTATAATAATATTAAATTTTGTTTTTTATACGGAGTAGAATTAAAAAATTGAAATAAACCGTTTATTGATAGCATAAACTATAATTAATGTCGGGTAAAATGCTCAAAAAGTTCACATAAGTTATTAATAACCAGGAACAAACTTAAACTATGTATAGACCTGAAATAAAGCTACTTGATTGCACCATTCGAGATGGTGGTTTGATCAATAAATGGCAATTTAGTGATGAGTTGGTACGTGCTACCTATCAAGCCGTTTGTGAAGCGGGTGTTGATTACATGGAAATCGGATATAAAGCGTCTGATGACATGTTTGATCCAAAAGAATATGGAAAGTGGCGTTTTTGTCGGGAAGATGATGTACGAAAGGTCCTTGATGGTCTTGAATTGAAGTCAAAACTATCCTGTATGGTAGATATTGGCAGAGTCAGAGATGAAGATATTTTATCTGCTGAACAGTCTATCTTTGATATGATGCGTGTCGCTTGCTATATCAAAGATGTTGATAAAGGTATTGCCCTGGCTAATCAGATTCTGGATAAGGGCTATAAAGATGTCACCCTTAACTTGATGGCTGTTTCAACCAATCTTGAAAAAGATATTGATGAGGCTCTTTCACAGATCAGTCAAACGGAAATTCCTTATGTGTATTTGGTTGACTCTTTCGGTTCTTTTTACTGTGAAGACATCACGTTTTTAACGCAAAAGTATTTGAGGGCATTGCCGGGCAAAACGATAGGCATTCATTGCCACAATAACCGTCAATTGGCTTTTGGAAATACTATTCAGGCGATTATTGAAGGGTCTAATATATTAGATGGCTCTGTTTACGGTATTGGTCGAGGGGCTGGTAATTGTACGCTTGAACTCTTGCTTGGCTTTCTTAAGAATCCCAAGTATAACATCAGACCCATCCTAAAACTCATTGAGGAATATTTCGTTCAATTGAGAAATGAGATAGAATGGGGTTATCTCATACCGATGATGATAACAGGGACGTTGAATGAACACCCACGCTCAGCGATGGCTTTGAGGGCTAGTCCGGATAAGGAGAAGTATACTGAGTTTTATGACAAGCTAACCATGCCTGAGATTGTTGAATAAGGAGGCTATTTGTCGTTAAGTCAGGGCAGACATACAGGTCTGCCCTTAAACTTATATACAATCCTTGTCGTTCACGGTTTTAAAACTTGAGCATCAAGAACAAAAATTTGATAAAATGAATAATTTAACTATTAAGAGCTTCAGAATCAAAAATTTTAAAGCGATTCGAGACAGTGGCACGCTTGAACTTTCACCCTTAACCGTTTTTATGGGTAATAATGGCTCTGGCAAAAGTAGTTTCATTGAAGCTTTGGAAACTTACCAAACGATTATTAAGCAGGGTTTAGATATTGCTATGAATCGTTGGCGGGGCTTTGAACAGGTGCGTAATCGAATGAATCCACACGAGTTAAAAACATTGGGTGATAGTGCTTATGAAACGAATCCTATGGTATTTGAATTGTGCCAAAAAATGGATAATTCGATATTTCGCGCTAATATGTCAGTGACTCTTGGAGAGAAACAGGATATCTTTATCCAGAGTGAAAAGCTATTTTTTGAGGAGAAGTTGATAGTAGAACGTCAAACAAATAATGCCTTTTATTTTCCAGAAATTGAGTCATTTGATTTTTCTGCCCCTGCCGGCAGTGAGTTTTCAATCTTGTCAAGGGCTAATTCCGCATTATGGGCTGCACTATCACGGTATGTTAACACTATACAAAATCCCTCTTCAGAAATGAGGCTGATAACATGGTTAAAAAGCATCAATAAAAATAAACGCTTCTGGGATAGTTTTGATTGGCAATTTCTCACACTCAATCCCGATAGGGTGGATACATCAAGAGTGCAAAAACGAATGAGCGGTGATATGCGACTCAATAAATACGGTTCTAACCTCGCCAGGTATTTATTAAACATTCGTAGATTAAGCCCAAGTACTTATGATAGTATTTTAAAAACATTACAATCTCTATTGCCGTATGCGAAAGATTTGCAAGTGGTTTTGAGTACAGAATTAGAACGCAGTGTTTATTTACAGCTAACGGAGGGAGAATGCAAAATTGCAGAATGGTTATTATCGACAGGCACTTTGCGGACTGTGGCACTACTTGCGTTGTTGCGTCATCCCAAACCACCTCCCTTGATTGTGATTGAAGAAATTGAAAATGGTTTAGAACCGCGTACTCTTCACATGATTGTAAAAGAAATACATCATATCGTGGAATCGGGTAAAGCACAGATAATTGTAACGACTCATTCTCCGTATATTCTGGATTTACTACAGCTAGAGCATATTATATTAGTAGAACGTGATGAGATGGGGCAACCGGTATTCACTAAACCGACTGAACAAAAGGCGTTGGAATTTTGGAGTCCCGGTTTTAGTTCTGTTCAAAAAAATAATTTCGCATTGTAAACCTGTATGGTGCGTGGGAGGCATCCTACGTTTGTTGGTTCTATCTAATAATTAACAGTCTGAATCAGAATTCACAGAATTTAAGAATTCACAGAATTAAAACACAATTAACCCCAAACATTTTGAAAATTCTGATTCAGACAATATTTTTATTAAAGGCAATCCGACAGATTGCCTTTTTTTATATAATGCTTATGTTCGATGAATGGTGCGTGGGACGCACCCTACGCTTGCTTTAAGGTAAGCATTTTTTTCAAAACAGGACATACATACTCATGAAATTATTTATTTCCTTATTTATTGTAAGCTTATTATCTGTTACAAACCTCCAGGCGGAAGTCACGCTGGACGGCACCTTGGGCCCTCGCGTTGCCCTGGATGGACCTGATTATACCATTGGTGCTGATTTTGGGCAACAACACGGTACTAATCTATTTCATAGTTTTGATCAATTCAATCTTAATCTGGACGAAAGTGCGACATTTTCTGGTCCTGAACAGATTAGTCATGTTATCAGTCGCGTGACAGGTGGTAGCCCTTCAAGTATTGATGGCTTACTCCGAAGTACAATTCCAGATGCCGATGTTTATTTAATTAATCCAGCCGGCATGATGTTTGGAGCCAATGCTAAACTGGATATACCAGGTTCTTTCCATGCTAGCACTGCTGATACATTGTATTTACAAGATGGTGGTCAATTTAATGCGCTAAATCCTCATGAGAGTGTATTAAGTGTGGCACCCGTCTCAGCATTTGGTTTTTTGACGGATTCTCCCAGCTCGTTATTTATTGAAGGTAGTCGCTTGAATGCTACCCCAGGCAACACGCTTTCTCTCATAGGGGGTCCCATTGAAGCCAATAATTTTTTGTTAAGAGCAACTTCTGGACGTATCAATATGGCAAGCGTTGCATCCGCCGGTGAGGTGGTACCATTGCTAGAAGATTTAACATTATCCGCCCAACCTGGTCCTATTACTCTACAAAATTCCAATTTAAGTGTGAATCATGGTGGTCGTCATAGTGGTATTTATATCCGTGCGGGGGAGTTTTTTCTGGATAATACCACCGTGCAAGCTACTACAGCCGATCTTGCTGAAGGTGGTAAAATTGATGTGCAAGCGGGTGAATTAATCGCAAGGCGTGGTAGTCGGTTTCTCAGTAATGCCCTGGGAAGTCAGCCAGGGGGTATGATAAAAATTAAAGTCGATGGATTGATTACATTTTCTGGTTATAAAAAAATTTCAACGACTGGACGAGTCAACGCCAGTGGAATTGTGGCTGGATCAATGAAGGAAGGAGATGCTGGTTCTATCGAATTAGAAACAGGTGCCTTACATTTAGAAGACGGTGCCAATATCAATGCGATGAATATGGAAACTGGGCAAGGGGGTTATATTAACATTCAGGCGACTGATTCCATTACGCTTTCTGGACTAGGTGCTTTGGGGCAGGGCAGTGCGATTGCGACAAATACCCGGGGCAAAATGGAAAATGCAGGGCAAGGTGGCACCATTGTTCTTGAATCCGAACAATTATCCCTAAAAGATGGCGCACAGATAGGCGCATTCACTTATGGTACCGGTCAAGGAGGGCAAATCAATATTAAAGCCATTGGCAATGTCACCTTATCGGGTGAGGATAGACGAGGATTTACCAGCAGCATTTCGACAAGCAGTGCCGGTTCAGGGGATGGTGGTCGTATTAGCTTAGACGCTAAACAGTTAAGTGTCACTGAGGGAAGTCATATCAGTGCAGACGGCGGTGGAACCGGTCAAGGCGGTCATATCCAAATTCAAGTCAGTGATCAAGTCAAATTGGAAGGTTTAGATAGTGCTGGCTATGGTAGTTATATAACGGCGCAAACGGTTGGTAGAACAAAAGATGCAGGTGATGGCGGCACCATTGAATTAACGGCAGGGCGTTTACAAATCAGTGATGGCGCACAAATAGGCACGAGTAGCTTTGGTCCGGGACAAGGTGGCGCTGTTGTGGTCAAAGTCGCTAAAAGTGCCACTTTTACGGGTCATGACCAAAGTGAAGATAGCTTTCGTAGTGGTCTTTTTACGACTTCACAAGGTCAAACGGATAATGCAGGCGATGGTGGCACGATTGTATTGATAGCCGGTGATTTACATTTAATCGATCAAGCTGAGATCAATGCAGGTACTTATGGATCAGCCCAAGGGGGCAATGTCAGTATTCAAAGCAATACCCTCATGTTGACTGATAAAGCTATCATTACTGCCTTCAGTGAAGCTCAAGGTAATGCAGGGCAAATAGCCATAATTTTAGAAGACAAGCTGGTAATGCGTAATGGTTCTTCTATCGAAACGAAGGCTGAAAGTGCTGATGGGGGTAATTTAACGATCAGCGCTCCAAGTTATGTCTATCTGATTAATAGTCAAATCACGACCAGTGTCAATGAAGATTTTGGGGGTGGGGGTAATATTACTGCCAGTCCAGAATTTGTTGTGTTAAGTGGTGCTCAAATATTTGCCAAAGCTAAAAAAGGCAAAGGGGGTAATATTGATGTCACGACTACCGGCATTTATAACTTTACAGGGGAAGCCGTAGAAGATGTCATTAATGCTTCTTCAGAATTTGGAGTTGATGGTGTGGTGATTATTAATACTCCCGATAACACTGCTGTTGAAGGTTTCTTTGCCTTACCCGCTACTTTTTTTGATGCCAGTGCTCTAATGAATACGCCCTGTGGTCAACGAGTGGCTGAAAATCTCAGTCGTTTTTTGTTAATTCCGAGCCAAGGTACCTCTAACGCTGTCACAGATTTATTTGGGAGTGGTCCCCTGTTATTCAATGCATTACCGGTACCTGTTAAAACGCATCAAGCCCAGCAAGATAAAAATGCGCCGACTACAAAATCTTTTCCTTTAGTTGCATTAGTGACAGGATGTCAACCTGCATTGCTTCAATCGTCGCATAACAAAACCGATTTTTCTGTCAAAAGCCAAGCTGTAAAAGAGAATAATATTGTTCCCAAACAGTTATTTTAATTTGAATTAACAGGTTTTAGACCTGACAGGTTTCTGAAACATGTCAGGTTTGCCCTACGTGTTTGCCTGTTGTTGCAGAAATAATTCTGCTAAATTTAAATCTTGTGGATGAGTGATTTTAATATTATCCGGATGCCCTTCAATTAATACAGGGCGCAATCCCATTTTTTCTATCGCTTGTGCTTCATCGGTCACTAATTCTCCCTTATTTAATATGCTTTGTAAAGCCTGATACAATGTTTTTACTCGAAACATTTGTGGCGTGAGGGCATGCCACAGACCTTCACGGTTAACCGTTTCTCCGATTTCTATATTTTGTTTTTTCCCAAATGAATGAGTATTAGAATGATTTTTCCATGCCCGTTTTATAGTATCGCATACTGGTACGGCTAAAAGTCCACCAACTGGGTGATCAGCCAATTGGTTCATCAATTTTTCAATATCCGCTTGTCGCACACAAGGACGCGCCGCATCATGCACTAACACCCAATCATTAGGTTCTGCATGTTGTAAAGCTTCTAAGCCGTTTAATACTGAATGGCAGCGTTCAGTTCCACCATCAACACATAAGACCGTTCTAGGTAAAGTCACCGTTTCCCAATAAGCATCCTCTTTTGCTAAACAAACGACAATACCTGCAATGCGTGACAAACATAATCGTTCTAAAGTATGTTGGAGAATGGGTTTACCATGTAAGGGTAAATATTGTTTAGGACGCTGACTAGCCATCCGCGAACCACTACCCGCCGCTGGCACGATAACCCAATAATTA
>QNES01000020.1 GCA_003645255.1 Gammaproteobacteria bacterium | reverse complement strand
TCTTGATTCACTTATAGAGCTACGGAATAGAGGTGCTGGGTTCGCACCATTTAAGGTTGTGAATATATTTTAATAAAATTCTTTCATATATTTTAATAAAGATTAATATTAATCGAACCTAGCCAGCAAAATGGATAATATTATGTTAAATACTAAATGGATAACGGTTGTTTTTTTGATGGGAATATTATGTTTCAGTGGCGTGTCTTGTGCTGTTGATGGTGGAAATACTGAGAAAGTTGGCATCCTTCTCTTTTCAAGGTTAGCTTCAGAACCTGTGACAAAGCAAATTAAAAAATATTACCAAAAAAAGGAACTGGAAAAAGCACTGGTTGATGCCCTGCAAAAAGAAGGCATTGATGATGTCAAACAAGTTACCTATTCAAAGGGGCAACAGCCCTTTACTTATGACGAGATTGGAGCGCCCCGCTTCGATATTGATTTAGGTGATTTTGCTACGCCCGAACAGATATTAAATGACATAGCGTCGCAACAGAAGTTTGATAAGATTATTTTTGGACATCTGGAGGAAGTGTCTGATGCTTTATATCTTGTTGCTCGTGTGTACTCAAAGAAGGGAGATACAATAGCGTCTGCACCCGAACAGAAAATCAAAATAAAAAAAATCAATCCGGCGGAGGTGAAAACGGCTATTCGTCAATTAGTTGTTGAAATTGCCAAAATACTCAGAACACCTTCGGCTCCTCCTCAACAGACTCAGCAGGATGATATGTTAGATGAAGGATTATTATTTGGACTTGATGAACCTTCACCTTCGCAAACAGCGGTTTCACATTATGCCACACCAAAAGATATTTATAGGATGATTTTAGAAAATGAATTTTATGCTCATCCTGACTATAAACATTATCAGGTAGAACTTGATGAATTGACAAAAGAATTGAAAACGACAAAGAAAACATTAACAAAAGAATTAAAGCATCATTCACGTTCTACTACCTATGAAAAATTTAAGTGGATAATAAAAGTTAAATCAAAACCAACTGGTAAAACTTCAAAGCGTTTACTTAAATCTTCAAATAAAACTTTTAACTTGTGTATTTTTAATCCCAGTAGGTTTAATCCAAATCTTGGGTTTAGATGGATGACTTATCAAGAAGCCCAAGACATTATTGCAGATATAAAAACAAGAGCAGTAACGAAAGACGGAAAGGCATTTGATGATTGGCGTATTCCAACAATTGAAGAATTGTTTGCCATAACGCGGTATTTGCCATGGGATAAATCTCCAAAAACAGAACCATACTATTTTTGGAGTTCTACCTTAACAAAAGGGGCTGATCTTTGGATTGTCGAAAAAGTTTTTTCAGGTTCCAGTTTTAATAAAAAAACTGGGCGACGGCAACCTTTTTATGGAATTGATTTTAATGTTGCAGATCCTCTAAAAGGAGGTATTGCCCTATTAATAGTTGTGCGTACTTGCCCATAATTTTTCCGATAATTGCAGTTCATATTATCAACATTTAAACAGGATAAGTATTCTATCAAAATTTGGTGGTATCTCTAATGTAGGGTTGAAAAATGGTGTGTTGGAAGGAAGTATTCCTACCCCCCTACATTTTATTTATCTCTAAATTTTGATAAGGTACCAGGAGAATATAAATGAAAAACAAAATGTTCATTCAAGCCATCTTAGTTGTTTTACTGGCTTATTGGCATGGTACACTTTACGCTGAAGAAGTATGTCATTTACCGTTTTACCAATATTTGACGGGGGAATTTTTCAAAGGTAAAACAGAAAGATTTGTTAAAAAATACCAACATAACGACAAGGAAATGGTTAAGGTGGCTTATTTGCCACTGATGAACGTTATTATCACAACGACAAATCAACCTGATTCAGCCACTCTTCTTAACGATGCATTGCATAATTATCTAGCGGTGATGGCTGATGCGAATCCCTCTATAGAACTTATACCACTGGAAATGAGTATAAAAGTAGCCCAAATTTTAAGAGGTTGCGATGATTTTATAACGTCTACCGAAAAAGTTCAAATGCTCGAAAAGTCGATTAAACCAATGAAAGTGGATGTCATTGTAACGGGTAGATATTTGGAAAAAACTGAAGATAACACGATCAAGGTAAAATTTATCGTTGTTTCCATTAATAATAAGAAGATTATGGAAAAAGTGTTCGTATTTAAACGAGAACAACTGATTTGTGATTCCCATCAAAACGACGCTCCCAAAGTATTATGCCAAGATGTCTATAAAAAACTGGTGCCTGCAATTGATGCGAATATTTTTGGTAGTGATAATAAGGTGGGCATACTTCCATTCTCGAAATTAACTTCAGCCGAGGTAAAAAAAAAGATAGGTAAGTATTATAATGACTTAGAAAGTCAATTTCTCAGCACCTTGAAAGGATTTTCAATTGAATTGACTGAATATCAAAATATTCAGCAACCATTTACCTACGACGAAATGAATGCCCCCCCATTCGATATCGATCCAGATGATTTTGCGACTCCAGAACAGATATTATTAAATATAAGTGAGAATCAAAGACTTGATAAAATCATCTTTGGACATTTAGAGGAAGTTTCAGATTTTATATATATTGTTGCTCGTGTCTATTCAAGAGCGGATAATGAAATTACATCGGTACAGCCTATACAGAAAATTAAAATAGAAGAGCTTAAAGTTAAACGAATAGAGATTGCTCTTAATGAACTTGCTATGAAAATAGCAAATATGTTGGCGCAAAATTAATATGTATCCGATACTATTTAAAATAGGTGACTACACCATTTACACCTACGGTTTTGTAATGGTGTGTGCTTTTATTATCTGCATTACTCTGGTACTCAAATCTTTTCCTAAAGAAATTCTTTCCTATTTTGACATATATAACTTTTGTTTAATTACCCTGGTTTCCCTTCTAATCGGTAATAAACTGATAGCACTTTTCATGAATGGGGATTTTAGCCTTCAGTCATTCATGGCAATATTCAAATTATGGGAAAAAAGTAACCTGGGTACTTACCCCTCGTTGCTTTTTGCCATGAGTTTAATATTGCTCTACTGCAAAGTAAGAAATATACCTGTTTTACCCACTTTAGACTTTTTATTGCCTTATGTGGTTTTAGGTATTGCCATCCAACGAACATTTGGGTGTTTTTCAGCAGGTTGTTGTCATGGTAGCCCGACTGATATGCCCTGGGGATTTTATTTTCCAGAAGCATCGCCGGCGGGTAGCGCATTCCTTAATGTATCCATACACCCTACCCAAATTTATTATGGTTTAAGTACATTAAGTGTTTATTACTTATTAATTATTTTGGAGCGACGCTTAAAAAAAATTAAAGGTGCTATAACGGTTTGGGCAATGATAGGCATATCAGGCACTTATTTCATGGTTAGTTTTTTTAGAGGAGATATGAAAAAGATTATGTGGCAATTAACAAACGGTCAATTTATATCATTAGCCGTGTTTATTTTGAGTATCGTATTGTTAATTTACCTTAAATATGATTTCGCTAGAAACAAATTATCAACTAAAGAGGACCATTGAACTATGTTAAAAAATAATCTAGTCAAAACAATCAGCCCTAAAATTTTGGTGCTATTATTAGTGCTTTCTGTAAACGTATTGGGGGCTGATTTAAAAGTCAATATTGATAAAACTGAAGTAAAATGGGGGGAAGTATTTACCCTTGAGATAGAAGCGATAAATCCCCTGAATAAAACCGTGCAAGGCGGAATCACAGTATCATTCTCTTCAAATCTTATCATTACTGATAAGAATAGGAAAAGTAAAATTTACTATGAAGGCTCTAGGGTTATGAAAAATGGGCATATTTCCCGTGTGATTACCAAAGATATCATGGTAGAAAATTGGTATAAGCGTTGGCACGCCCATGCAAAAAGAACAATGAAATTAAAATTGTTCGTTTTAAAAACGGGTACACTCAAAGTTTATGCAAGGGCTGCTTTTATGAAAAATATCAAAAGGAAACAGGTTATCAACCTTCCTAGAGATGCCGCTGTTTCTGATCAACAGGATTATCCTGTTTATGTTAAACATATACTCGTAAAAGAATCCCCCGATTTTCTGAGGAATTTTCAACTGATTGTCAACAATTCAGCACTTATAGATTCCCCGGCTATTTTACAAAATATCCAAAGATTGATTAATAATCCAAGAGATAAATCGGCTTTGCGCTTTTTTGGTATAGAAGATGTTAAGGATTCTCCAGATTATCTTATGCAGTTGAAAAAACTGGTTAAGAACCCTAAGATTGTGAATTCTCCATATTTCTTGTACTACCTCAAAAGGCTAATAAATAATCCGTCTGATGAAAAAGCACTGAATTTTTTTGGAGTGGTGCCGACGGATGTCATATTTGCAAAAAGAGAAAAGCCTGTAAAATCAGAAGAAGCCAAACGGGATGCCATAGATTTTATCAGTAATCAGAGAGGGGGAGAAAACCTAATCGCGCTTATTGAAACGGAAGGTGATATTTATTTTTTTGTTCCAAAAAATCGTTCCACGATCAAGATCGGGTACTACGATAACTATTATGACTTTGAAAAAAATGGTGCTATCGTGTCAGAAATAGCAAAAACGATTGTTCGGATCAAACCTAACTCTGACTATGTTGATAAGCCGGAACCTATGACTGGAACAAGTTATCGCCAACTTATTCGGTAATTATAAATGTTCAGGTAAATAATTTCCAAAAACCTGTCAGCTATTCGAGGACTGAAAGGTTTATCGTGTGAATTTATTTATCTGAACATCTATACCCTCGGTTCGGTTATATTTAAAAATTATTATATTATTCAATGACTTAAACTAAGTATAATTCTTGCGATTGCAAAATTTGTTCACCGTATAACTAATTGAAAAATATATACTTTTAAAAAAATAACCGAACCGATGGTCTATAGTATTTAATCATCAATTTCAAAGAATAGATGGAGAATAAATGGAGTCAGAGTAAAATTAAACCTAATCATCAATCTTTTTTTCACCCCGCTTTTCTAGCAATATTTATTTTTCTGACCCCAATTGTTTTGCTGCGAGAAATACCAGTGGCTTTATGAACAATTGTTACACCGCCTCTATTGTAAATACGATTGTATGTATTGGCTTTTGCCACACACCACAATCGAACACGTCTTTCATCCAGAGAATATGATATCTCTGCGAATTCTTCTTTGATAATTTGGATTTTGTAGTTCACTTGACATGTTGTAAATATATCATATAACTGTCAAGTGTACCAGTTATTTATTTTCGGATACTAAAGCGAAGTGGCAGCTGACATTCAGGCGATTGAAGCGGTCGAAACGGCAGGCTATGCTGTCTCCCAAGCACTTCAGGGCAATTATCAATTAGTACAAGGCGATACGCAATTATTGATGACCGTTTCAAGTGTCAAACAGGTAAACGATGATACGCCACCGAGTATGGAAATACAAAGTGATGGTAGCGTGATTTTTATTACCGCCTCAGGGCAAGAAATAACCATGCAACCCACGATGCAAGACTTACCCGCCCTAAAAGTGGCACTACATGATTATGGTATCAGCAAAGTCATTGTTGAAGACAATGGCAACCTCACCATCCCAATTAATGACGCCATCAGTGCCACTGCACGACCGGATTTAAGTTCAACGCCAGCTTGGATCCCAACTCGGGCTACATAACTTACCCACTTTACTACCTGGGGTATTAAATATTATCCTAGTCTATTTGGACGACAGCGGACAAAAACGACAACAATACCTCTATCCCGTTGCAAAATATCCTCAAGCGTTATACACGTTTTTTGAGAAAATGTCAGGTGTCAAGCAGGTCATTTTTGATAACAACGGCACTATCGAAGTAGAAGGAAGCAGCCTAAGCTTTCGCGGCATAATGGATTATGCGGTAGAATCTGGACAAACAGCAACAGGCAGTATTCAATACAAATCAACATTTGTATACACTTTACGAGTGGCTATTTTTGATTTTAAATCTTTTCATTTTTTACCTTTAAATAATTAAGTATTTATGCCATTTTTGCTCAAAAGCTTGTTTTGCTACCTTTACTTCTGCATTATAATCTATCTCTTCTTTATAATTATCAATAAAATATTTTAGAAACATTGCACAAGCATATTTTTGTTCTTTGCTAAATAGCGAAAATTGCTCCTTATGAAAACTTTCTAAATTCTTATTTTTATATATTATGAATGCTGAAAATGTAGCATAACTTATCTCTTCTGTTTTACTCTCATAATTATCAAGTGTCCATAACATAAAAGCAGGCAGGTAAAACCTTATGCCTTCAGGGTCTAAATGTGATAAAGCACAACAGCAGTCTTCAATATGACTACTTGGTATATCTTGCCATCTACCTACAAAATCACTTTTTTTGTATTTTTTATCCTCATCATATTCATAATTATCATGAGCTTGGGCAACATATAGTGTTATATTTTTAGGATAAGGAACATTATCAAATGCTTGTGTTATTATATTTTTAATTTTATTCATTTTTAGCTAATCTTATCAATTAATTTTTCTATAAAATTTTTTTGAGTATTTTGCTCATAGATTACTTCAATACCTTTTTCTTTCAATGTTTCCAAAATATCTAAACTACTATTGAACAATGGATTTCCTGTGAGTTCAAGATATTTTAATTTAATCAAATTTTTGCCATTGATATTTTCTATATTGTTATTGTATAAATGAAGAGAGTCAATGTTTTTAAAATCTACTTTATCAATATTGCTAATTAAATTACCTGATAGATATAGTGTTTTTATATTGTTAAAGTCTACATTATTTATATTTTTAATTCGGTTGTTATCTAAACGAACCCACTCAATATTTTTAAAATTAACATTATCTATATTTTCAATTTTATTATTACTCAAATCAATATCAGTTAAATCTTTGAAGTCAATATTGTCTATATTTGTTATCTCATTGTTATATATATATAACCATGAGAGTTTTTTCAAATCAATATTATTTATAGAGTTTATGCTCTCAAAACTAAGACTTATTCCAGCCCCTTTTCCCTCACAGTCTTCATATTCTTCATATTCATCAAACTCTTTCATTGTATCGTTTATGATTTCTTGTATATCAATTTGTTTCATATTTTGCTCCATTAATTCAAGATAATATTATCATTTAGTAATGCTTTGATGAATGGTTTCTCATTCTCTAAATAATACAATTCTTCATCAAAATTCAAAAAATCATAAGTTCCTGTCAATATTTTTTGCACTTGTTTTTTACTAACTCCTTTGTTAAATTCATATCGTTTTTTATTTATTTTCCATATATTATTATTGTCTGTTTCAATTCTTATGTTTTCTTTACCTTCTGTAAAAAGCATACCTTCTGCTCCTGATTTAGAATAATAAATATCAAGTATATTTAAGTCTTTCAAAAAATAGAGATTTATCCCACCTGCTATGATATTTTTAATCATAACATCACCCTCAACCACCATATCATCACAATAGTTTTGATTCTCTTGAATATGCAAAGTTTTTGAAATATTTAGCTTTCCTGTTATCCATAAAAGCTGTATGTAGTCATCTGAATTTTTTGAAAAAGTTGAGATGATATCTTCAAAGAATTTATCTAAGTCCAAATTCCCTTCTATCTCTACATCGCCCTCAATCAAAGCAAACCAAGCCTCATCACTTGCCTCTGCTAAATGCTCTATGATTTCATCATCTTCACTAAAATGCGATAATTTCCCTAATGATTGGAAATCATTACAATTGTATAGTTTCACTCTATTTTTTATATCAAAAATTTTCATTTTTTTAATTTCTTCTGGGGTCGCACCTAGGTTTATCTACGTATTTTATGCATAACACCGCTCTTTAGCTGCGCGGCTTTTTGCGTCGGCTGCAAGGCTTAGTTAGAATTAATTTTACTCTGACCCCAATTATTTTTATTCGTTATCAGTTGAAGTGAAAAATCAGATTGAATCCGATTCAATATCAGATTCAATACAATTATAGCATTTACCTTTTGCGTCTTCTACATTTATCGTAGGGGAAAAACCTGTGTGTTTGTCCTTTCTTATAGGCTAAAGTTTTGGCAACCGTCTCAACTTGACATGGTCCAACAATCCATCTAAATCTTCTCTCGTGGACCAAAAAACCCCTTGTTCCTTCATAAGTGTTTTGGCTTCCACCGTAAAACCCTCATGCCCAAAAAACCAGACTCGAACAATATCAGCATTCCTATCTTTTCTGACTATTTCCGCTTTGTCAAGCAAGATTTTTATCTCTTTGGGACCGGCTTTTCGCCCTGCTCGCCATTTACTTTCCGCCACCCATTGTTCAGCACCTGCGCCGCCATGGACATCCATTTCACTGTCTTTTCCTGGTCCTAAGCGTTCTCGGAGCCGGACATAAGTAAAATAGGGTACCTGTATATCATTTTCCTGATGAAAATACTTTCCAGGTAAGCTTTGCCGTTGGGCATTCAGCAAAATTTGAGCCAAATAAATTTCAGCTAAATAACCCTTAAGATCACTTATTTTTAGTTTAAGGTTCGTGTATTCTTGACGTAAATCGTCTCGGACCATGCCTCTATCTTGCCTTTCAACTTCAATTTTGCCCCAGACTTTTAAAAAGTCAACTAAAATCGGATCATTAATCTTCCCAAACCAGCCACCAAAGCTTTTGTAATCAATCAAATCACCCCTGGATAGCTTAATCAAGACTTCTTTGATCGTCTCAATAGAGACTTCTTGACCATCTCGTTCCTTCAGTTGTTGCTGGATGCGTTTAATATCTATCTCATCTCCTTCTTCCAAAGCCGACAGATAGAGTATCCATTTGGTAATACCATAGTCATTAATCCGCTCAATCCAACGATTGACTTGATCTGACAACTCGTTCCAAATAAATCCTGAACTTAAATCAACCGCTAACATCGCATTCAGTGTTGATTCATCTATCAAGGCTTGTTTTTGTTTTGCCGCTTGCCTTATGATCGCAGTGATATAAAAAGGATTTCCGCCACAGCGTTCAGCGACAACAGGCGCAATTTCTTCAGTCAAAGTGACTTGATAATACTTAGCGACTTTACTTGTCAATTCGGTACCAAAGTAGCCGGTAAGTGCTTCAATTGGCTCACTGTCAAAACGCCCAAATAACGATCCTCGCCCTAAAATTTCCCGTGCCAAAATACTCATTGCTGAACCGGTCACAAAGTGAGGGCAAGTAGGCGATTCGACTGCTTCTTGCATATAGCCCACCACATCAAAGTGATATTGTGGCAATCGCGTGTTTTGAAATTCGTCTAAGAACACAACGATTGTGCTGTCATCATAATCTGAAATCCGACGGGGCAACCAGACTGCCCTTTCTTCTGGCAAAGTGACATCCTGCTCAAGAATTGTTTTAAGCAGGTTAGGCGTTGTTTTAAATGTCTCACTCAAACCACGATGATTAGAAATCAGCTCAATTAACTTATGACGTTCATAAGTCTCAGCCGACAATAATTGAGTGTCACGCAACCGAAAGGCGGCATACCAACGCATGAAATTTTCTACGTACTTAGTAGCAAAATGCCATTTATCCGTCACATTCTCAGGAAAACTATAATAAATCGGTACTACCGCATCTGGATCACGATGATCCTGCTCAAAAAACAGTCGATTAACAACGCGCTTAAAAATTTCCGTCTTACCCATTCGGCGCTGTCCAAGCAAAACGGTAGACATTGTTCGACGAGTTCGCGCTTTAAGGGCAGCTTCATAGAAAGAGTCTAAAAAATATTGACGATCCGTATAAACTTCTTCGGGTACTATAGTTTTAATCGCCCATTTTGGAGTGTGTAAGTTCATAGTTTTTTTTGATTGTCGAGTTAAAAAAACACCGAGTTTAAATTTTATTATAACATGATCTCCAAGGAAATTGGGGAATTGGGAATGGGGGAATAAAAAAAAGTATCACTCGTGGACCAAAACACCCCTTGTTCTTTCATACTAGTGTTTTGGCAAACCATCATGTCCAAAAAACCAGGCTCGTACAATATCAGCCCTCCTATATTTTAGGACGATTTTCGCCCCCAAAAATCTTCGCTTCAAAAAAATACCACCCAATGAACAAAATAAATGCCGGTTTTGACATTTTTATGAAAAATGTAATATAATTAAATCATTTGTTTGACATAAGCCTGTTAAACCGAATTGTAGTGGATATAATCAACACGAACACGACGATATTTAAAATCATTATATGGGACATGTTCAATGAATGGTGCGTGGGAGGCACCTTACGCTTGCTAAAAGTTTAAATTATGCCTGTGTGCAGTATAGTTTTATAAAATCAATTCAAATCAAATGACTTAAAACTTGAGTATTGAGTATTAGGAGATAAGTTTAATGCTTACGCAAATAAAAAAATGGTTAAAGAATGCTTCCGCACAAAAACCGGTCAAATTAGTGTTTTATGTGTTCTGTATAACAACAATTATTGTCATGAGTTTATCTTTGCCATTTTACTTTGAAGATCTATGGCATTTTTGGGGAAATGTTTTAATAGAAATCCATGGATTGTTATTTGAACTTCTGATTATGGGTGTATTTCTTTTATGGCTCGAAAGTTTGGGCCACAAACAAATAACTATCACAAGATATCGAGAAGAAATAGAAGACTATCTGGGATGGAATGATGATGAGGCAACTTATAGAATCGTTGCAAATATCAAAAGGCTTAATAATTATGGAATCAGTAATATCAATCTGAAAGGGGCTTTTCTCAAAGGAGCCAATTTGACAGAAATCAATCTTCAGTCTGCCAACTTATTAGGCTCCGATCTGAGAGGTGCTAATTTGGAAAAAGCCCAGTTGAAGGGAGCCGATCTGAGAAAGGCAGATATAAGGGGAGCCAATTTTTTGAAAGCCGAGTTATCAGGTACTAACCTAGAAGCGGCTGTGTATAATATTATGACAAGATGGCCAGAAGGCTTTGATCATAAAAAAGTGGGGGCAAGATTATGTGAGAAAAAAAAGCATGAAGAATTAAATAAACCTAAGAAAAAATGGTTACAAAATAACTCTCAGCTTTAGAAACTTATAATGATGAAAAACCAAGTTTCTACTATAATAACAACCTCCATAAGAATTTTTTGATGGAATTTATACCAAGTTTTAAAAAAACTTGCTTTCTAAAATGTGTTCAATCATGGAGCTAACAATTACCAATGTCTATATCAGCTAATAATGATGCCCTTCCTCAGGGCTATCAATTACAGGTGTATCGTATCGAATCTGTTTTAGAGCGGATGAGTTCTAGCATCACTTATCTTGCTAAAGAGGCAGATACGCTAGTCACTATAAAAGAATATTTACCAAGCAAACTTGCCGTGCGTCAGGATGATGATACGGTGCAGCCTAAATCTCAACAAGAAGCTGATGATTTTACCTGGGGGCTTGAACAATTTATCCAGGAAGCCCGCACCTTAAAACCGTTGGTTCATCCTAACTTGGTACGTCTAAAAGATTTTTTTCGTGCCAATAATACGGCTTATATGGTGATGGATTATGAAGCTGGAGAAAGTTTGGCGGAGCGGTTTAAAGAAAATTCCGCCACTGAAGATGAGTTAAGGGCTATATTATCTCCCATTTTAGCGGCTTTAGAAATTCTTCATCAAGCGGAATATTGGCACCGCAATATCAAACCGGAGAATATTTACTTACGAGAGAAAGATAACAGTCCTGTATTAATGGGTTTAGGCATGAACCATTATTATATGAGTCATCGTGGCATTACTTCGATACTGGTTCCAGGCTATACGCCCTTTGAACAATATCAATATAAGGGCAATGATGGACCATGGACAGATATTTATGCCTTCGGAGCCGTATTATATTGGATGATCGGTGGTACAACACCCGTTGAATCCACACAGCGCGTTGACGCGATTCTCTATAATCAATCCGATCCTTTAACACCAGCCGTTGAAGTGGGTCGTGGACGCTATTCTGAAGAATTATTGGAAACCATTGATTGGACACTGGAAACACGAGAAACCGAACGTCCACAAACGGTGGAAGAATGGGCTGAAGAAATTCAGCGACAAGATTCGACACCGAAATCAACCTTATTTCATCTATTTAAACGTGCCGCTGTCGGAATTGTGGCGGTGATAATAGTAGGCGGATTGATAGGGGGGGCTTATTTTTTCTATACGAAATCAAAGGAGCAACCTGTGTCTGAAAATACAGCTACGACTCTTAAAGAAGCCGATAAGAAGCAAGTTGCTTTCTTCACACCACCGATGGATACTGCTCAAGAAGCTAAGGAGCCCGTTGCTGAAGAACTACCAAGCCCTCCCGTTAAAACGCCACCAGAGGTGAAGAATGTGCCGCCTTTAGCAGAACCGCCGCCCGCGGAAACAGCACCCATTAACACACCTCTGCCAGAAACAGTACCGGTTGAACAGCCGCCTCAAGTGGAACCTGCGCAATTTATTCAAGATTACTACACTGCAATTAGCAATCAGCAGCATGATAAAACTTGGTTGATGTTGTCACATCATTTCAAAGATCAATTTCATTGCTGTAACGCTGATGGGAGTTATAAAGAAGATGCTTACCTCAGATGGTGGAAAACTATCCGTCAAGTTGATGTTTTGAATGTGAATGTGCAGGAACAGCATGATAATACTGCCATAGTCAAAGTCAGTTTGCGTTATTTTAAGAGAAAAGGGCGTGTTGTTGATAATAGTCACACGTTTAAATTAGTAAAGGATGCAAGCAATAATTGGCTTATTGATGAATCAAAGTGAGCCTGTATCTGAACAAAATTTAGTGACCACAGGTGGAACCTGTGGTTACTGGAATCTATTGGTGAAACTTAGGGAACAAACCGCGCCGACATCGACAATCCTTGCAGTTTCAAATTGTGTTGCCGATATAAAAATGCGGCACCTTTCATCATAAGGTGAGCAACGTCAACAACACGCCGATTATCCGCTTCTGCTAGGTGTGAACCTTTCACCCAATCATTAAAAGCCCCCATTGCTGGACCGCACCAAATTTGATAATCCATCTCACGCCCTTTTTCTCCGGCAATAGCCCATCGGGAGGTTTGCCCTAAATACCAGCGAAAAATCAAAGCCATTTTACGTTTAGGATCATCAGCAGCTTTGCTTATTTGTTCAGGATCACGTTTTGAAAAATAAGCTTCCGTTTCCTGCCAAATGGTATCAAGTGGCTTTTTAAAGACTTGTTTTTCTAATTTTTCTGTTTCTGCCGGCGGAATGTCAGAAATGGCATCATAAGTTTTGTACAATTCAAACAGTTTCTGGGCTCGCATGCCAAACATACTCCCTTTTTTCAGAACTTGGACTTTTACCCCCATTTCAAACATATCCCCTGCCGGCGCCATCATAATATCAGTCATACCCGTTTGAACCAGCCGTTTTTTAGCATAATCAGAAGTGCCCGCTTCAACACAAGACTGATTAATAGAACCGGTGACTATGTAATCAGCCCCCATCATAAAGGCAGCTAAAGCGGATTGTGGTGTAGCAATTCCACCGGCTGCACCTACTCGAATCGGATTTTTATAGGTATATTGTGCTTGAATTTCATTTCTCAGTTCAAGAATCGAAGGAAGTAAGCACACCAACGGACGATTATCGGTATGTCCACCTGAATCCGCTTCAACGGTAATATCGTCTGCCATCGGCACTTTTTCAGCAAGCTTTGCTTGCAACTCTGTAATAAGTCCTTGTGCAACCAGTTGTTGGAGAATTTTGGTTGGAGCAGGCTGCATAAATTGCGTTGCCATTTCGCGCCGAGAAATTTTGCCAATTACTCGGTTTTTCATTTCGATTTGATTGGCAGAATTGAGACTGAGTCCAGCAGCGCGATAGTAAACAATATTAGGTGTTAGATTCAGAAATGCCGCCGCTTCTATCGTGGTTACGCCATATTTGAGATAAAGATCAACTGTACTTCGCTCAATAGCCGGTTCCTTGGGACTGTGAAGAAAATTAAAGGCATAAGGTCCTTCGGGCAATGCCGCTTGAATGCGTTGAATCGCTGTTTCAATTCGGGAAGGAACTAAGCCACCCGCGCCAAAAGAACCCAACATTTTTGCTTTTCCCAAGGCGATAACCATTTCTTCTGAGGCGATACCATTTGCCATTGCACCGCCAACATAAGCATATTCCAGCCCATAATAATCCAGAAAACGGCGATCACCCAATTGTTGAGGTAATAACGGTGGCACAGCTGTTAGGGTTTCTACCTGCGTATTTTCATTGGCATCACCCAATTCACCTTCATTGGTCATGCCAATTTGTCCTTGTTTTCTGACAACATAACAGGGTTGAGCTAAATTCAGCAATTTGGCTTTGATACCTTTTTCATCAAAGGCAATAGAATTTAAGGAGCCTTGCCAAATAGGATTTTGACTGCTAGTCTGCCCCCCAAAATGGAGTCCATTGTTAGGTATTGTTGACATTTTTTTCCTTTGAAAATAATTTTGTTAGAATTTTAGGAATATTATAGCTTTTCAGAAAAATATCTCAAACCTAAACCTCTGAGGTTTGGCAAACCTCGGAGGTTTTTGGGCAAAATCTTTATCTGAAATACTATAGATTTTATTCTGTTAATTCTGAAATTTTGAAAATTCTGATTCAGACAAGGGTGAAATTATAATGACGATTCCAACAAACAAACCGCTACATTTTTCACTTCATAAATCCTCAACTTAGGTTTCCACAAACTGGCATCACCAATGAGAGTGACTTTATCATTGCTGATTTCCACTTTAGATAGATGTACTTCTAAATACATATCAGTGTGAACTTCGGGTTGCGGAATCTGCCCACGATATTTCCAAATGATCTCATGATCTATGAGTTGTGCAAAACGGGGAGACTTCAAGTGTTTACCCAAATCAAGCTGAAGTGCATAAACTTGCATCGCTTGCAAAATGGCTTCAACGCCTAATGAGCCTGGCATAACAGGATCCTGGTGAAAATGGCATTTAAAAAACCAGTCAGTAAACTTAACCTCTTTTTTTGCATAGATATAGCCTTGCTGATGGCTTCCCCCGCCTTCCACAATCTGAACGAAATTAAGCAAATCTAACTGATGTTGCGCTAACCGATAATGAGGCTGTTCAGCATTAATATTATAAAAACGATTACGGTTTTTTTGGCTACTCAAATCAATACTGGCTACTGGTAAGCCACCGGTATTTTCAACCCAAGGGCGAATATCTTTACCTCTATCTAACCCGACTTGATTAGCCAAAGCGTTTCCACTGAAAAAACCAAAGCTGGCATCGCCTTGATAAAACGGTTCGCCATCACAAAGCATTTCAAAATCAAAACTTTGAATAATCATGCCCTGAATGTTAGATTGCGACAGTAATCGTGATCTATTTGTCACAGTTTTGCCGCGAATATCCACCTTTTTAAGAATGCGCCCGCGTCCATCCAGGTTACGAAAGTATAAACTATCTGTGGGATACAGCAAAGTTGTGCCCAAATAAGCCGATAGAAAACCATTGGGTTGCAAAGCGATTTCCATCAAAACGGAGTACGGAATTGTATCTGATGAATTATGACGGTAATACCAAGTTTCTATCGGCGCATCATATTCCGTTATAATCGTTGACTTTGGGGTGAATTTATGTCGTTCACCTTGAACTTCCAATACGCGATGCACGAAATTCAGGTGTGTATTGGGCATCCGTGACGCAGTGATTTCACCAGTGTCATAAATATCAAATTCCGGTCCAAAACACTTGCCCACTGAACCGAGGCAAAATTCTTGGATTTGCTCTTCATTCAATAAAGCCGATTTATTGGGTAATTTGACTAAACTCGCTAATGGTTCCTTGTTATCTTCAACGGAAAGAGACTGATTTTTTTCAGAGAGTTGCACCCCGACATCTTTAAAATGCACGACGATTTTGCCATTCAAGATAATTTCTACGTCCCCTTTTGCATAAGGTTTTGGGCTTAAACCCAATTTAGTGATTTCCAACCGATAAATCAAGGTAGCTGAAATAGGTGTAACTTGCCCCCGGCAGCGAACGACTTGTCGTAAATTTGGAATGGGTTGAAAACGCGCATCGGTGGTGCAAGTTTGGAAACCCAAATACAATAGATAAAATTGCAAAAGTTGACCACACCCTTCAGCCATTAATGAACCCGCCATCACTTGATCATCTTTAAAATGGCAAGGAAAATACCAATGCTCTGGTTCAAGCACTTTTTCACCGACAATCAAACCCAAGCCATACGCGCCCCCATTGAAATCCACTGATGTCACTTGATCAATCATCAAAATTTGTTTTGGGGGAACTCGCAAAGAAGGGTTTAATCCGGCTTGCCTATAATGCTCACCAAAACAAGCAGCGATGTTGCCCTCAGTCAGCTGTATCATATCTTTTTGCTCAAAAAAGGATTTTTGGCAAATCAGCAAAGGTTCAAATTGTTGTTTTTGGATTTTATCGCGTTCTAGCAATTCTTTTTTAGAATAAACAACCCCCTTACCTTTATCTAGTTCATCATCAGTAAAGAACCCAGCACAGCCACCCTCCATCGTCAGCACCATTTTATCACCCACAAAACAGTCGTAACTGAAGAAAAACAGCAAATTATTGCCGTGTCTGACAAAGGAATTGATAGAAATATCATAACGCAGGGTATCTCCTTCTGTCGGTATATCCTCTAAAAATGTCATGGTGCAATCAAGTAGGCGATAAACAAGAATACCTTTATTCTCAAAATCTATCCCTAAATAACTGATTAATAACAAATCGCACTGCCCCGATTCGACGGAAACAGCCCAGGGAATTTGACCATCCACCGAATACCACATATTGTGGGGAACATCATATTCGGTGGTCAGCGTACAAGGTTTAAAACTACCCTTTTCAGCATTAAGTTTCGTGACGCGACTCACTAGTAAATAAGGTGGTAGAGGCAATTGCACCCGGCGAGAGTATGAGTCGATAATGGCATATTCTGGACCAAAAACATTGGCAATTTTGCCTTCGGCAAATTCCAGCAAATCTGCCTCATCCCAAATCACGTCATCGCGTGGTGTCAACGCTTTAGCTGTGGAACTTTGCATCGCACCCGCTATTTGCAACTGAATTATCTTTAACATTGGACTATGAGATATAATTTGATTTTCAAAGCTTTTCCGATTTTCATCAGTCAAGATGGTGGTATGAATGGGTTTCCCCCCTAATATAATTTTTTTAATCAGTGATTTACGTTTTTTGGAATCCTTCATGGGATAAAGCGGTGATAAATCCATCGAAACACGGTGGCTCACCAATTTGGCTAACATTTTGACAATTCCTGTTTGATCATCAAGCCCTTTGCTATTGATAGACATAGCAACATGCTCTTTGCCTTTCAATGTTTCATCAATCCATTGAGTGCAACTGTTTCCCGCCCCAAGTTCAATAAATACTCTAAACCCATCTTCGTAAACACGATTAATGATGGCTGGAAAATCAACCGTTTGACAGCTCAGTTTCGCCGCGTTATGGGCAATATAATGGCTGTCGAAAGGCAACGGCGCACAATCAACGGCTGAATAAAATGTAATATCTGGTATTTTATGCACTTTTTGGAGATGTATTTGAACCAGTGCTTCATATTCAGATTGTGCGACTTCACAGTGTGAAGCATTGTTAAACGGGATAAGAAAATGCTGGCACTTAAGCGTTTTAATCACTCTCAAACAAGCTTTTGGCTCACCGGCGATAGTGACTTCTTCAGGTGTGCTAATAAATGTCAAATAGACATTTTTTTCACGTTTGAGAATATCTTTGACAGCAGTTGCTGAAGCTTTAAGTACATAAGAACGCCAAACGTCTTTTGTTGGCAAATTCTGGGGCAATCCACAAAATTGACGTGCCGCTATACAAGGACCTGTTAATTGCGTTTGATAAAGAGGTGATGAAGCCAAATCTTCATTTAACTTATTATCACGCCAAACACCCAGCGCATACATCATACCGCTCAATTCCCCTTGGCTATATCCAAAGGCAGCTTGGGGTTGAATTTGGAAATAATCCCTTAAAATCGAAGTGTGTAATACATCAAAACTGATACCAATTTGGCACATAGCTACGCCACTATTGTGTAATTGTGCTTCAATCTCTTGTTGTTTCTTTATGGGGAGTTTTTCCAAACTCCGAGGATAGAGCAATTTATCATGCAGTAGCGTATCGACTAGATTACCCAGTGTTGATGTTTCATAAAGTGTCGGATATTGTCGAAATATATCCCGTCCCAAACCAATATAAGTTGTGCCCATCGCCGGATAAACAAACGCCACTTTTTCTAAAGGCTTTGCCGTAAAATAGCTACCCAACGGTGTTTTCCACTCCTTCCCGGTTGCAAAAGCTTTTTTAACACCTTGCATCGCAAAAGCAATTTGTTGAAGCAATTCGTTTTGATGATGGCCAACAATAGATAACCGGTAATTTGCTTCTGGTTGATTTTGAAAAGTGGCAAACGTTTGGCTCGCTGTCACACCCAGATTATCACTCTTTTCAATCGTATTTTGTAATTCGTTAAGTTGCTTGAGCAAAACCGACTGATTATCAGCCGCTATAGGAAAAAGATAAAACGGTGCTTGTTGTCGGTATTTATCCAATTCAGCTTCGATACGCCTTGAACTTTGGTCTTCAGATAAAATTAAATGTGCATAAGTACCATCAAGCCCTAAGCCGTTAATGCTTGCCACTCTTTTAGATTGGCTTTCTTCCAAAAACCATGTTTTTGATTTAGTGGCAACATAAAAAGGACTGCCTTGCCATTGCTCAGGCATTTTTGGGCTTTCCCATTGCGGAACCGCTGGAATATAATGATGATATAGGCACAATGCTGTTTTGATTAAACTCGCCATGCCGGAAGCGGCATAAGTATGACCAATATTGGCTTTTACACTGCCTATTGCTGTTGTCAATAAATCATTTTGAGTTTGATAAGCATTGGTTAAGCCTTTAATTTCGACTTCGTCTTCTTGTGCTACTCCACTACCAAATACTTCCATATAGCCTATATCAGTGGCTTTTATACCTGCAACCTCAAAAGCTCGCTGGCAAGAATGAGTAACGGTTTCATCAGTGGGTGTTTTTGGTAAATGTCCTAAAGAATCGTTGTTAGCCTTATTTGCGATTAAACTAATGGCATCAATGACGGCATAAATGCGATCTTGCGATGCAGTGTCAAAGCGTTTTAAAACCACCGCGCCTGCACCTTCACCCACCATCCAACCATTGACTTTTTCATCATAGCTGAAGGTATTGACACCGCTGTTAATAGGTGCTAATTGATGGCGTAATAGAACATGCTCAAAACTTCCCGCTAAATCAACGGCACCCACGACAACTGCGTCAACTTCGCCAGCATCCAGAAACTGTTGAGCGACTTCCAACGCGCTAAATACGGAATTTTCTTCAGCCGAAATGGTAAAAGCGGGGCCATTAAAATTCCATTGCGTCGCAATACGGGTTGCCATGATATTGCCAATAAAGCTTGTATATTGATTGAGTTGCGCTGGTGGAAAAAGACTATTTTTAGCAATCGCCTCTAATTCTTCAGTTTTGTCAGGAGACAAAACAATATTGGCTTGTGCCAAACTTTCTTTTATTTGCCAAGATAAATCACATCGCCCTAAAAACTGGTGTAAAGCTAATTCCGTTCCCATCGCTACAATAACGGCAACGTTTCCACCTTCAACTAATCCTGCATCTTTGATTGCATTATCAGCTACTTTGAGCATCAACAATTGTTGTGGAATAAGTTGATCTTCATCACGAGGGGGAATTTTAAAATGTAGGAAATCCATGTCAAAATCTTGAATATAAGCACCCAAAGGCGCTTCGCCCTTTTCAAAACCATTATTTTTGAGCCATTCGTTTTGCGTGTCAATACCTTGCCATCTTTCTGGTGGAACGGGAATAAAATGTTGAGTACCGTCATAAATAGTACGATCAAAAGCATCTAATCCGTGACAGCCTCCAAAAAAAGCATCCATGCCGATAATGGCAAGTTTAATTGGAAATGGCGAAACTTCGTTCCTGCTAGGTTCATTGGGAATTGGAAGTTGGGAATTGGGAACCTCTAACTCTTCTAAAATAAGATGGGCATTGGTACCACCGAAACCAAAGGTACTAACGGCAGCGCGTTTATGATGATTTTTTTGAGGCCACGGTGTAATCGTTCTAACCATTTGCTCAATGGAAAACAAGCCCTTATTTGAAGTCAAGGGCTCTTTCAAATTAATTGTGGCTGGAATAACCCCCTTAGCCATGCTTAAAATAACTTTAATCAAACTTGCCATGCCGGCGGTGGTCAATAAGTGACCTAAATTAGATTTGACTGCCCCTAGCAAAGGTGTGGCATCTCCAAAAAAGGCTTCCATTGAATTAAGTTCAGCAATATCACCAACCGGTGTACCAGTGGCATGACACTCAATATAATCAATTTCATTTTGGTTGATACCGGCATTGCTGTATGTCCGTTCAAATGCCAGCAATTGTCCCTTCGGATTGGGATTAAGTACAAATTTCCCTCTGCCATCATTTGATAAGCCGATTCCACCGATAGTGGCATAAATCTTATCACCATCTCGAATCGCGTCATGGTAGCGTTTTAGAACTAAAATACCAGCCCCTTCCCCAGCAAAAAGTCCGCCGGATGATTTATCAAAAGGACGACTTTTGCCATTTTCTGGATAGGCTTGAAATATGGAAAATCCCATTTTGATAAATAAAGGATCAGCAGCACTGACAGCACCAGCTAACATCAAGTCAGCTTTGCCAGATGATAAATATTGACAAGCCAATTTGACAGCGTAAAGTGATGACGCACAAGCAGCATCTAAAGACAAGTGGGGTCCTGATAAAGATAAGCCCTGAGCAATAAGGGTGGCTGGATAACCTGAAATCAACGCATTTAGAGGTGACACATCCGTTTCTACACTTTTCAAGCTGAAAGTGTCGCGCTGTAATAATGTCTGAATAGCGGATTCCAGTGTTTTATGGTAAATAGGTTCAAATAAATGGTGGGAGAGCTTAGTCGGAAAAGAGAGATTCCCTAAAATAACACCACACTGACTAAGTGCTGCATTATTCCCTAAATAACCACTATCTTGTAAAGCTTGTTTCGAGACATAGAGCGACCATTGATACAATTTATCCAATTTTTTCAGCACATCAGGCAAAATTTGATAGCCACTGGCATCAAATTGAAAATTTCGAATATAGCCACCGTTCATACAATAGTATTTATCGGTTTTGCCCTTGATGGGATCATAAAAAATTTGGGCATCTACACCTATTTGCTCAACGGTTGCCTTTGAGGTCAAATTTTTATTGTCAATGAGGTTTTGCCAATATTGTTCAGGGTTATCAGCCCCTGGAAGTAGGCAAGAGAGACCGATGATTGCAATTTTTTCCATTATTTTTTTTTAATCAGTAGGGGCAGCTTTACGTGTTAGCCCTCGCTAAGGCTCTCATCGTTATATATAAGTACTTAAATTGTTTATTTTCAAATCGTTTTTCGTATTTTTTCGTTGGGCAAGACTTTACCCATCCTATATAGAAGTCCAAATTTCAACCGTTTAAAGTATATCATATAGATATTCAAATAAATAAATTATTATCCACTTTTTCAAATGGCAAAATCGGAGTTTAATTCTTTAAAACGGCTGTGATTTCGCATTATAATATTAAGGAACGTGCCTGATCGATAATTTTAGGGTAACCACAAGGGAACCCCTACGAGACTTACGGAAGGGAAGCTAAACTTTATATTATGTAGGTGCAATTTAGTTGCTCTAGTTCATGCATGTTCCTAATCTATCTGGTTGTGATACTGGAAAGTATAATTATTAATTACAATTATTAATAGGTTGTCAGTTGCAACAGTGCGAAGTTAAATTTTAAATTGGGTGAAGATATACAATATTTCAACTTTACATAGAGTCAATTTATTATGTTTGAAACCGCAGAATTGAATAGGCAGATTGATAGGAAAGACTATAAAAAACAGTTGCCCGAATTAAGGGCAGAATTATTGCAAGCACAATTTGCTTTAAGCAAAACGAATACGCCTGTCATTATTATTGTGTCTGGGATTGATGGTGCAGGGCGGGGCGATGTGGTTAATGCCCTGAATGAATGGTTAGATACACGCGGCTTGGAAACGATAGCCATTGATTCACTGACTGATGAAGAAAGTGAACGTCCCTATTACTGGCGATTTTGGCGAAGTTTACCGGCGCGAGGACGCATTGGGGTGTTTTTTGGAGGCTGGTATGTCGAGCCCATCGTGAAAACCGCTTATCAAAAAATGGATACCGTGCAGTTCAATGAAGCGATGACACACATACGTCGTTTTGAAACCATGTTGGTAGAAGATGGCGCATTAATTCTAAAATTTTGGTTACACCTGTCCCAAAAGGAACAACATAAACGCTTAAAAAAGCTTGAAACCAATCCGCATACGAAGCGTTCCGTTTCTAAACGAGATTGGAAGCATGCTGACTTGTATGAACAATTTGTTAAAACCGCAGAACAGGCGATTCGACATACCGATTCTGGTAATGCCCCGTGGTTATTGGTAGAGGCGACAGATTGGTGTTATCGTAATTTAACTGTAGCACATACCGTGTTAGAAACTTTGCGTAAGCATCTTGATGCTCAATCCAAGTCGAATACTGAGCAGGTGGCAGCAACCCAATTTCCCCCTATCCAATCATCTGATTCTAAAACGATTTTGGATACTGTGGATTTAAGTCAAAAATTGCGGAGTAAAGATTATCGTAAGGAGTTAGAAACTTATCAAGGTAAATTACACCGCCTGGCTTGGGCTGCGTATGAAAAAAAGTGTTCGACTATTATTGTATTTGAGGGCTGGGATGCAGGCGGTAAGGGCGGTGCGATTCGGCGAATAACTCAGGCAATGGATGCGCGATTGTATCGAGTCATTTCGAGCGCCGCACCGACAGATGAAGAACGTGCTCATCACTATTTATGGCGATTTTGGCGACATATTGCCCGTGCGGGTAGGGTGACTATTTATGATCGTTCTTGGTATGGACGCGTATTAGTAGAGCGCGTTGAAGGTTTTGCCCAGGAAAAAGAATGGCAACGAGCTTATTTAGAAATCAACGATTTTGAAGAGCAACTCGTTAAACATGGTAGTATTATCCTTAAATTTTGGCTACATATTAGTCAGGATGAACAATTGCGTCGTTTTAAAGAACGTGAGAAAATTCCGTATAAACAGCATAAAATTACGGAAGAAGATTGGCGCAATCGGGAAAAATGGGAAAACTATAGCCTTGCCGTTAATGAAATGGTGGCACGAACGAGTACAGATTTTGCGCCGTGGATGTTGGTAGCAGGTGATGATAAACGTTTTGCGCGTGTACAAGTGTTGAAAACGATGTGTAAATATTTAGAAAAGGCATTAGATTAGGAACGTGCCTGAAATAATCAGGGCAACCCTTCAGTCATCGACGCTTTGTATGGGCAATCCCTTGTGGTTGCCCCTTCTTTGAAGTATACCTACAAACCATGCACCGCATAAATTCCCGGTACATAACGCAATTGCCCTTGGTAATCCATACCATAACCAAATACATAACGGTTAGGTACGATTAATCCTGTAAAATCGGCTTGTTGTAAGCCGGGGCGGCTATCCAATTGTTTTTCAACTAAAACGGCGGTTAAGACTTCATTTGCACCTGCTTCTTGACAATATTTGACAATGGCTTGCAAAGTCAAACCTTCGTCTAAAATATCATCAATCACCAATACGGTGCGCTCGGATAAATCGGCACTGGGATATTTCATCCAATGTAAATCTCTGCCAGAAGTGGCACCACGATAACGGGTGGCATGAATATAATCAATTTCCAAAGGCAAATTGATGCGCGGTATAAGTTGTCCAGCAGGAATTAACCCCCCAATCATGACGCTTAAACATAAAGGTTGTTTTTCCTGTAAACGTTGAGTGATAGCTACCGCCATCTCGTCCAAAGCCTCTGATACGTCTCGCTCAGTATAAAGTTGATCGGCTTTAGCCAATACATTTTGGATTTCTTCAATGTCTATTTGATTTTTCATATTTTTTATATAAGTTCTAAATTGTAAGTATAGCGTTTCCCGATGGCCTAAAGCACATTATTCGTAAGGGCAAACCTGCGTGTTTGCCCTTTTTTGTATTTAACCCAAACGGGAATGGCTATATTTTATCAGCATCCCTTAAATTCCGCATTTCGGTTAGCAAATTATTTTTTGTTGGATTTTCGCTTGACATAGATTTAAATTTGAATTATAATAAGCTTATTGAACTTAGATGATCAGTATGCTTGTTTTGGTAGATAACGTCAAGTCTATTTGACAGGATAATTTTTTAACAGGGCAAATTGGCCTGAATTTCCTGTTCCATGTATGGAATATGCGGGCAAAAAGACAGGATATTCAATATGAATACTGAGATTGAATTAAAATTGTTAAAAGAGATAGAAGAATTAAAAAGAAAATTTAGTATCCTAGAAGGTAAAAATGAAAACCAGATTCCCACTTATCAATATCGTAAAATTAGAGATATTGACTTAAAAGAGTTATTTGATATTGAAAAAAATTTGGATGATAGTATTTTCGATGAATGGTTAAACAATAAAATTGAGATAAATAATTCAATAGAAGTATTTCTTAAAGATTTGATAGAAGATAATAAATCTTTGATTGAAAGTTATAGTGAAGAAGATTTAAAAGTTAATTTTATAGTTCCAATTTTGAATAAAATAAGGTTTAAATCATTTGAAAAGAAAATGAGAGATTTTTATGAATTACGAATGACCTACAAAACGAGTAAATTTATATTAAACGGTACAATAGATTTTGTCGTTTCTGAAGGATTGGTAGAGAGTAAAAAACCTTATTTTTTTATTCAAGAGTTTAAAAGAAGTGAAGAATATGGAAATCCAAGGCCACAACTTTTAGCCGAACTTATAAGTGCTATTGAGTTAAATGATTGGAAATTTATAAAAGGTGCTTACATCATAGGTGGAAGTTGGCATTTTGCTATTTTGGAAAAGTTAAATGTTGGTAAATATCAATATTTTATATCACAAAATTTTGATTCTACCAAAATAGACGATTTAATCTTGATATACAAGAACCTATTATTTGTTAAGAATGAAATAATAAGTATGGTAAAAACCTAACTAAGCCTTGCCCCCGACCTGGGGTGGTGAAAATGTAAGAGACAGAATGACTGAATGTGATCCCGTTTTTGTTCCCCCTCATTTTTTTGATTTGAAAATCAGCGAGCGTAGGGTGGGTAGAGTTTCACCACAACCTTATGATTAATAAAATGCTCATCATGCCAATTGAGAAATAGTGGGTTTTGCTGTCAATCTACCCATGCTACGCTCGCTGAACATAGTTTACACGGTAGATATGAAAACTAACAAAATGATGGAGGTTAATATTGGTGGCTTTACATTACCGATTGGCCATAAAACTCAGATGGGTTCATTAAATGCGTTATGGGCTTATGGTAATGGGTTACGTAAAGCAAAGGGATTGAATGAATTGCAGCTAGATAATTATCTACGTTCACCCGACACAATAGAGTTTTTGCTAGCAGTTGAAAAGCGTTATGGGACGGGCATTTCCAAATGCGTTGAATCCACGTATTTAGGAGAGCCAATGAATACGGGCGATTCTGACTTGTCCCCAAAACAAGGTTTAACTATTGAATATAATAAAAAAACGGGATATGCAAAAGTAGTAGGTGGTGAATTATCCATCATCAAAACTAAACGTGGCAAGTATGGTGGTACATGGGCGCATTTGCAAGTTTTAACCCATGCGGCTGGAAAGTTAAATGCTGATTTTTTAGTAGAAATTATCCATGTCTTTCTAAATGACAAGATATTAGGATGGCGTGATATTGGTGGCGATAATTATATTTCCCTGAATATTGCGATTGATAAGTTCTTGCCCGGTCGTGAGGCCAAAAGTTCTAACATGGGTATTTACATTAACACGGCTAAATTACTTAAAGCTAAGATACTTGGTGATGAAGGCAACTGGAATAATGCTACGCCAGTACAATTAACGAAACGTGCTAAGTTTGAAGAAAAGTTGATTACCCTCCTAGAAATGGATGTTGTCCGTGATTGGGAACATTTTAAGGAATTAATCCATAGATTGTAATTTTTAACTTTATCTTGGAGGCCGACCTTGGCTCAAGAATGGTGTTAGTTCTCGCAATCACACACATAAATCAAAAATTATTAAATTTGGAAATATATATGAAAGTAGAAAGGCTCAAAAAAGCAGAATTAGATGAATATTGCAAAATTTTGAGCATTGAAACTAAAGGAAAAAACAAAATTGACTTAATTTCTGAAGTGTACAGTCACCACAGAGCAGAAATTGACAGAGCAATTAAAACTGGAAATTGCTTGGATTTATTGAAGTTAAAGATTAACAATTTGGCAGATGAATATGCTAATAACTTACGCGAAAAGATTGATAATCGAAGAGAAGAGATGAAAGCCGATGATAATTCTCACTACTTGATATATAAAGTGTTGGGCATTTCAAAAAATGAAGGTTCACTAATTGACGAATACCAAAATACCGGACGCTTTTTGTATAAATATGCAGGCTCATTCCTTGAAGAATCAGCCTCCCTTTGCTTATTTTTTGCCAATAACAAAGGTGGTAAAACGACGGTAGAAAACACGGAAGGAAAAAAACCAAAAAAATTTGAAATTGATTTTCTGAACAACAATGATGCTGTTGAGCTAAAGTGGCGAGATGCTACTACTGACGGAGATCATATTACCAAAGAACATACACGAGTTAAAGTTATTGAGGGATATGGCTATAAACCAGTTCGTGTGATGTTTTATTACCCACAAAGAGAACAAGCTATAAAAATCCAAGAAACTCTGAAAACTATATACAGTGGAGTTAATGGTGAATATTACGCTGGTGACGAAGCTTGGAACTACCTTACAAAAATAACTGGTTATAACTTAAAGTTAATCCTAACAGAAATTGCGAAAAGAAGAAACAATGAAACCGAAGATAATTAACACTATTCTTCAAGGTGACTGCCTAGAGAAAATGAATTTAATTACCAAAGACTCCATTGACCTAATTTATATTGATCCGCCATTTTTTACTGAAAAAAAACATGTCTTAAAAAATAGAGAACGAACTAAAGAATTTAGTTTCGATGATATTTGGGGTAGTGATAAGAGATATGCGGAATTTATAAAAGAACGAATATTAATGATGCATGGTCTCCTAAAGGATACGGGTTCTATATTTGTTCACTGTGATAAAAGTGGAGAGCATATTATTCGAGCTATATTAGATCAGGTTTTTGGTGAAAATAACTTTCAATCAGAAATAATTTGGAGCTACAAAAGATGGTCGAGTTCAAAAAAAGGGTTGTTACCGAACCATCAAAATATATATTTTTATTCAAAAACTAAAAAATTTAGGTTTATTCCAATTTATACACCTTACTCAGAAACAACAAATATCGATCAAATATTACAACGTAGAACAAGGGACGAACATAATAAATCGGTATATGATATTGATGATAATGGTGAATTTAAACATGGGGACAAAAAAAAAGGAGTTCCTTTAAGTGATGTTTGGGAAATACCCTTTTTGAATCCGAAAGCAAAAGAACGAGTAGGATACCCAACACAAAAACCCTTGCTACTTTTAGAGAGAATTGTTCAGATTACAACTGAAAAAAGCGATTTAGTTTTAGACCCTTTCTGTGGCAGTGGAACGACATGTGTTGCTGCAAAATTACTTGAGCGTAATTTTATAGGGATAGATAAATCAAAAGAAGCGGTAGATCTTTCGCTAACTCGCTTAGATAATCCTATTAAAACTAATTCTAATCTGTTGAAAAATGGAAGAGAATCTTATATTAATGTGGATAAAGATGCTTTAGCTTTATTGAAAGGTATTGACTTTAACCCGGTTCAAAGGAATAAGGGCATTGATGCAATCTTAGTTGATACTTATAAAAATAGCCCGATATTAGTTCGTATTCAGAGAGATAACGAAACAATAGCTGAGGCTGCTGCCTATTTAATGAATGCTAAGAAATCAAAAAAATCAAAAAAAGTTATTCTTATTCAAACTAATGAAATTGGATTATTTGATGAGAATGTTAGTTATGATGGAATGATAATTCTTAAATCTCCATCACTTAAAATAGAAAAATGTTTAAATCAAAAAACAAAATAATTGGGGTCAGAGTAAAATTAATAATTTATAGAAATAACAAAAAACTATCAATCAATATCTATACCTAATTGATTGGTGATAAATGGTTCACTACCAATAGTGATCGGAACACTTTTTGCCTAAGCAAAACTAATATAGATTTTGTATGGTTAAAATTCATAAGTTTCTATTGGCAAAAAATTTAAATCAGCTAGAAATCCGATTTTTGGAAAAATCGGATTTCTTTGACGCTTAAAAAAATGTTAAATAACAGTAGGTTAGCACGCAAAAAATGTTCAGTTCACTACATAAGTTAATGTGACTCTGACCCCAATTATTTTTACCTATCAAAATGGTATTTGTTCAAGTACCGTACTTTGTTCCTAAAACCACTTTCTCAGCTAACCATTACCCTTGGCAAAAGGTGGAAATTCAAAACTCACCGCAAATGATAAGTCTTTTAATAGTACCCATTAATTTGTCCTTAGATTCCAATCATCTAGCCAACTTTATCAATGCGGTATACGATCTTAAGGTTGGTGATGCCACGCTGAGTCCAACTTGGGATGAAACGAGCCTTGAACAAGGCGTGGCAATTTTTGAATTAGAATCCATAGGGTTTAATTGGTTTGCTGCTCAGTATTTTGCGGATAAAATGAAATAGGTGGCAAACCATTTGCAATGAAATCAATGGGGTCAGACTCAATTGATTTGCTCCGAATAGAAGCGGCATACATTTAATCGTTTTGTAATAAAAATGGTATAAGTCATTGAAATATAATGAAAATGTGACAGCCATTGATATGATGCTGCCCTCTGAATTAGCAACGGGTACTTATTGCCTATACGGGATTCTATCTCCCCAGGGAGATGATCTTTTGGCGGTTATGGATAAATGGGTGTCTTCTCAACAATGTTTTGAGGTTTATTAAAGATAGGTATAGTAGAACGAATTTGGGTGCTATACTTTGAACGGCTAAAAACGGCAGACCTGACAGGTTTGAGAAACCTGTCAGGTCTAAACAAATTGATTTCTCAACACACCAAAGGACAACAATTATGATGACTGCAATAGAAAGTCAAGACGGTGAATGGGTCAAACAACGCTATTTAACGAGAGTTAATCAACTCTATAGTGACATAAGGAACTGGTTGAAAGACCAGAAAGAACTGCACCTAGAACAACACGCCGTTGAAATTGGTGAAGATTTAACCGGATTTTATACTGCGCCGACTTTGGTGGTATCCAGTTCCACCGAAAAGCTGGCTGAGTTTAAGCCAGAAGGTGCTTGTATTATTGAAGCGGAAGGGCGAATTGATGTGTTAGGTTGGTTGGGAGTAGAGTACATCATCTACATGGTCAACGGCGGTCCTATTTTAGGCGGTCAACAAATGTTCAAAGACATTGATGCCAATGGCTGGTACTGGGCAGAGAATAATCTGAAAAACAAAGCTCACTTTATGAACCAGGAAAATTTCTTTAAGCTTTTCACACAGGCGACAGACTATGAACTCTAACCCACTGATACCTATTTTGAAGGCTTACGAAATCTCTACTGACTGTTTTAAAGTCGCCAAGAGAGCCGTCAAACAGCAACAAAGCAACTTATTTGCCTATTCAAATTGGCTAAATCGACAAAATGCTCATGAAGACATTGACAAAACCGCAACAGAAGTGAGTGACTTATTTGTTTTTTCGTTATGGGCAGCATTTGAACGTTTTGTTATCACTTATTTGCAAACCAAAGCAATCGGGTTACAAAAAACCGTTGTTCCGATTACCTTAGCGAATCCTCTGTCTGAATACGTTCAGAAAGAAATGGAATACTGGACTCCAAAAGACATTTTGGATTTACTCAAAAATGTTCAGTCAATAGACAAAAACACCATTGGTAAAGCCAAACAAATCCTTGAATATCGGAATTGGATCGCGCATGGCAAAGATATGAAAAAAACCTCCTCCGTCAAAGCCATGACACCTGTCTATACTTATCAAACATTGAATGAAATTGTCAACATTTTATTATTGAACTAATCAGGAGAGAATCTATGAAAAAAACGTTTAATATTGCAGGACCTTGTCACCCAAACAAACACTACATGCTGCCCACTCAGGAACGGTGTCAAGGTTTGATGCAACTGATTGAGCAAGAACAATATTTCGTGATCCATGCAGCACGGCAATCCGGCAAAACCACGC
The DNA here is from genome assembly GCA_003645255.1 of Gammaproteobacteria bacterium. Lineage (GTDB taxonomy): Bacteria > Pseudomonadota > Gammaproteobacteria > Beggiatoales > Beggiatoaceae > QNES01. The sequence continues at coordinate 8,426 of QNES01000020.1, read as the reverse complement.
TTTTGCTCGAATTAGCCCAACAATTGAATGAGACGGGAAACTATTATGCCTTATATTGTTCACTGGAAACGGTTCAGGGCATTTCTTATGCTGAAAAAGGGATTCCAGCGATTGTTGATCAATTGGAACTGAATATCGAACTGCATGAACAATTAAGTAGTTATTCCTTTGCGGGGCAGGCTAATTATTCCAAATTTACGACGATTTTGATCAAGACATTATCACAATTTTGTCAGCAGTTAGACAAGCCCTTAGTGATTTTGTTTGATGAAGTGGATTGCTTGGAAAATGGCACACTCATTGGCTTTTTACGGCAGCTTAGGAATGGATATGTCAATCGTAACCGGATTCCTTTCGTTCATTCCATTGCCCTGGTTGGGATGCGCAATATCCGTGACTATAAGAGTGATATTCGCGATGATCGAGAAACCTTGGGGAGTTATAGCCCATTTAATATTGTGAAAGCCTCAAAAACATTGCGTAATTTTACGCTGGGTGAAATTACTCAACTCTATGCACAACATACGGAAATAACGGAGCAAGCCTTTTCACCTGACGTTATCCAAAAAGTCTATGATAAAACTCAAGGGCAGCCTTGGTTAGTGAACGCCATTGCTTGTGAAATCGTTGAGCAAATTCTGGAATTTGACGTTTCCAGAAAAATTTTGCCCACACAGGTTGAGCAAGCGGTGCAAACCATTATTCTGCGACGTGATACGCATATTGATAGTTTGATGGAACGCTTAAAAGAGAAACGGGTCAAAAAAATTGTTGAACCCTTAATCGTTGGTGATAGTCAACGCTATGATTTGCTTGACGATGACTATCAATATGTTCTGGATTTGGGATTATTACGGGAAAAGGGCAAACATATTGTGCCTTCTAATCCGATTTATGGGGAAGTGATTATTCGCACCCTCAGTTTTCGTTCCCAAAAGGAGCTTGATGAAATTATCGTACCCAATTATATCACCGATGGTAAATTGGATATGAAATATTTGCTTTCCGATTTTCAACAATTTTGGCGGGAAAATAGTGAAGTTTGGATTAAGCGATATCAATATGTTGAAGCGGCACCCCATTTGACACTTCAAGCATTTTTACAACGAGTTATCAATCATGGTGGTTTTGTGACACGGGAAATGGCTTCCGGTGCAGGGCGGCTGGATTTGTACGTACATTTTCAAGGATTAAATTATCCCATTGAATTAAAAATCCGTTACGGGGAAAAAACCTATAAGGAAGGGCAGGAACAGTTAGTGAATTACATGAATAAACTTGATTGCGCCGAAGGTTGGCTCATCGTTTTTGATAAACGAAAAACGGTTTCCTGGGATGACAAGATTTTTTGGCAAACTAAGTCGATTGCTCAGAAAACGGTTCATCTGGTTGGGTGTTAACATTAGACTTGTCCCTAAATAACTTAAAATATACATGTAGGGTGGGTAGGAAACCCACCGCTACCTTGAAAAATGGTGGGTTGTAATGAAATTCCTATCCACCCTGATTTTTTTAGGGTTGTTTGCTCAATTGAAAAAACATATAGGAAAAAGTTTTATCTTGATAGCCCTGATTTCTGATTTCTAATTGATAAAGTAATTTGCTCAGTTGCAGATTGGATATCTGCAGTTCTTGTAATAGAGCGCGACGGTGCTTGTAGATAATTTCTATCAAATAACCTAATGAAGGTGCGGCGGCTTCAGTAAAGTCTTGTTGAGCTAATATATCAAAGCCAAATTGATTAGCAAGTTGCTCTAATTTTTCGATTAATTCGGTTGTGACTTCATCAAGAATCAATATTTGTCCATTCGGCTTTAATAGGGCATTAGCTTTTTGCAGTAATGTATGAGTTGGGATGTATTGAGCGGATTCCTGAAACAGGATAACGTCATATTGTACCTCTTGCGGCATCAGTTCAAAACGGTTTTCTATCAAATGTAGCTTTTTATCTTGACAATAAGCAATTTGTACGGGATCGGGTACGACACCTGTATAATTGTAACCCGCATTATCCAATTGACTGCCCGTTGTACCGACTCCGATACCCACTTCAAGAATATCTGCGGGTACGGGGGGCAATTTTGTCATCACAAAATCTGTCGAGTTTTGTTGCGCTTGATGAATCCCTTGTTGCAAATTAAAGCCATAGTGTAAATAGTGAAAATGCCCTTCTTCTAAGCAAAGGGCGTGTGCATAAACATTTAAAGGAAAAGAAAATTTAGTATATTGCATAATGAATATTTGTCTTAAAATTGATAGAATTTTAAAATTAATTGTTTGAATCAGAATTAACAGAATTTGAGAATTAACAGAATAAAACCCAATAACGTCAATAAAATATTATGAAAATTTTCAAATTCTGTTAATTCTGATTCAGACAAGTAATGCCACCATAAAATCCCAAACTTTTCCGATACTACCAATATGGATTTTTTCATCTGGGGAATGGGGATCTTTAATCGTCGCCCCGGTGGATAACATATCCATACCTGAAACCTGACTACCAATTATACCACATTCAAGCCCTGCATGGATCGCTGTCACTTGAGGTTTTTTACCAAACTGCTTTTTATAAACATCAATACTCTTGGCTAAGAGTGGCGATGCCATATTGGGCTGCCAGCCAGGATAATAAGTATCACGGGAGACTTCACCGCCGACTAATCGAGCGACCGCTTCAATTCGCTGACTGACAGCATAAGTTCTTGATTCTACTGAACTTCTTTGGGTATTTAAGACTTTTAATTGCCCATTCTCAATACTGATTTTGGCGATATTATTGGAGGTTTCTACCAGTTCTTTCATATCGGTGGACATAGCGATTACGCCATGCGGTAATACCATAATAACATCTATGAGCTTTTGAGTGTCTATCGCTGTGATAGTTTGAGTGAAGGTTTCACTCACAGTATCGACTTTGATAAATAAGTCGGGATCGGTATTTTGAAATTCAGCCCTTATGTTTTTTGCCGCTTCTAGCGCAAGTTTTTTGACTGTTTGAGCTTGTTCTTCTGGAACCAATACAAAGGCTTCCGCATCACGGGGAATAGCATTATTGGCTGTACCACCATTGAACTTGACTAATCTTAAATCCACCTGTGATTTTGTCATCAGCAATATTTGGGCAAGTACTTTGATGGCATTAGCCCTTTGGGCATTAATGTCAATGCCGGAATGACCCCCTTTCATGCCACCAGCCTGGATTTTCATCACTTGGTAATGATTAGGTACATCCGTCCATTCAAGGGGTATAGATAAAAGTGTATTCAGACCGCCGGCGCAACCAATCATGAAATAGCCTTCATCTTCAGAATCCAGATTGATTAAAATGCGCCCCTCGAAAAACCCAGGCTCTAATGCACCGGCACCGACTAAACCTCTTTCTTCATCTATTGTAAATAGTAATTCCAAGGGGGGATGAGAAATTGATTTGTCCAGGGATAAAGTCATTGCGATAGCAATAGCAATACCGTTATCAGCCCCTAAACTCGTATTATCAGCCCTTAGCCATTCTCCATCTTCAATCAATTTAATGGGATCTTTCGTGAAATCATGCTTGGAATCATGCGTTTTTTCACACACCATGTCTAAATGTCCTTGAATCACAACGATAGGGGCATTTTCATATCCGGATGAAGCAGGTACTGATATTAAGAGATTACCCACTTTATCGGTTTTTATAGCAAAATGATGCTCATTGCTCCAATTAATTAACCAAGTTCTAATGGCTTCCTCATTGCCAGAACAACGGGGAATCTGATTCATTTTTTCAAACCACTTTAAAATTTCGTGGGTTTTTTCATGTTGATATGTCATTTATACGCTATTCCAATTATGTAGTGTTCATCCGGTATTGGATTGTAAAAAACTAAACTTATTTTTCGATTTTGTCAACTTTATTTTTGGATACCAGCAGAATATGTTTTATTTGAAATCGGAACTTGATTTTGACCTGACAGGTTTTAAAAATTTGTCAGGTTTTTCGTAAACCAGGCAGCAGCTTCTTCATTGATTTCAAAAGTTAATGGCTCATCGGAAACCTTCTTCATTTCCAAACTGTGTTTCACACCATTAATGAGTATAGAAGGAATATACAGGCTATCATCAGCGTAGTATGCGTGACAGTAATTCCACGGTTTTATTATTGGATTGAAAGAAGATGCTTCTTTTACCACAAATTGATGGGATGTTTTTTGTATCAAAGTGACTTTTGTCATCATATCTTTTACACCGACTCTGGGTATCCTTATTTGTTTTGATTCTCTTGTGTATAAGGCAGTATATTGACTATTATTCGGGCAAAGTTCTGCAAAAATTAGGGTTGTTCGTTTTTGATGGGAGGGTTTTTGTGCGTCCTTTATTAGCTTCTCGCATTGAGAATTTTTGATTTGAAGATTTTGTAAATCGGCGAAGTTGCCTAAATTAATGATTGATTTATCGAATCTGCCAAACAAGACTGATATTGCCTCTTGATTCATCGGGTTCCCATTGTTTAGTTCATGAGGTAAATTTTTATTGGGTGTAATAAGCAAAAATATCTTTTCTTTATTTTTAGCCAGAATGTAGGGTAACTTGCCAATAAAAATAATAGCCGCTCCCTTTATTGAGCCTTTATCATCAATAAAAGTGAGGATGGCAAGATCTTTTTTGAATCGGTGTTTGGCGACGGGTTTTCCAGTATAAGAAAGGAATATACGCTTATTCCCAATTTTGATAGTTTGTGAAGTATTCTCGTTTATCGCCAAATATTTTGCCCCACAAAGCGATTCATTTCCTTTGGTAAAAATATTGGAGTTGACATATCTAATAATTTGCATCGTTTCAGCATCAGAAAAATCGGGATGATTAAGTTTATCGCTTTGCGCCAACATATTTCTACCGGCTAGGAACGCTGCATTGTGTTTCACTCCCATCGCTTCCAATATCGTAGGTGCTATATCTGTATGGGTGCCAGGTTCGTGGCTAACCCCTTTCAGGCTGCTATTCAGTATTGAAAAGAGGAGTTTTCTGTCATATTTTGCAGGGTAAAATTTTTCCGCCTCATTACGCATGGCAAGGTGATCGCTGAATAAAACGACTATAGTTTCTTTAGCAGAGGGATGGCGAGAGAGGTGATTGAGAAATCTTGCCAATAGTTGATCCGTACAGTGAACCGCATCCAAAATGCTGTTTTTCTGATAGGGATAAGGTGTGCAAGACTGGGATGGATGCCCTTTCGGATGGTGGGTATCTAATGTGAGCAAAGTGAGATTGAAGGGCTTATTCAGATTAGCAAGTCGCACATATTCTTCCTCGGCGATTTTAAAGAGAGAGTCATCATATAATCCCCACCCCGTTCGGTATTTTTTGCGTTGGAGTCTTGATTTTAATTCATTATATCCCTTGACTTCATCATAATGATGTGCTTTAAGAAAATATCCTTTACCAGCAAACCGATTGGAAGCTCCCCCAATATAGCTTTGAACATATCCCGCCTGATGCAAAATATCACCCAAACAGATAGCTTCAGTGAGAAATCCGTTTTGAATAATATCATTACCGTCAACTAGGCTATTATCAGATAAGAGCGGTGTTCCACATTGTGATGCCACTATCCCAGCCATTGTCCATTCTGCACCTGGTATTTGAGAAGTATTGGTGAATGAAAAATTGTCCTTTAAAAGCTGATTTATCGTAGGTGTAAGTCCCTTAAATACCGACTCATCTAAATAGAGCCTTTCAAGGCTTTCAAGGTATATTAACACCAGATTTTTGCCAGGAGAGGCTGACAATTGATCTGGCATAATCGCCTTTTCATTGAGTCCTAATGCCGATCCCCTTTTAATATCAAATTGGGATAATGTATTTTGTGTCAAAAAACGCTTGTTTACAAAATCCTTGATGGCTGAATCTAGAAAAGGGGAAATTAATAGAGCCGCACTAGATAAATAAAGGGGAATAAATTTAAAGCATCTTGTGCATAAATAAATGGCTATCATAAAAAACAACAGCATAAAAATTAGGCTGAAAATTAGCCAAGGGTATCCAGTTCCTGCTTCTTGTATCGTGTTTAAGCTAAAGTGAAAAAAGAATCTTTCATTGAAACCTTCACCTTGAAAATAGAACGAAATCAGTTGGATAATCTCGAACAAGAAGATCAATAAAAGTGGTAGCAACGCGAACATGAAAGCAGCCCACTTTTTCTTAAATTGTGCGCTTAAAAATAGGAAGCTTGAAGAAGTAAAGAACAAAAAGGTAAAAGAACTGAATAACCAGGGAATATTTTGATCATAGCTATAATAAAAGCTCATAATCAAAGGAAATGAAAAAATCGCGTAAAGGAATAAATACATCATGATTTTGCTCATTACTTTGTCAGGTTATATTTGATCTTTTTCAAATCTAATTTAAATATAAATTCAGGAGATTGCCGCTGCATATACACTTTATAAACATCGGTTTGGTTGGAATCGGATAGCGATAGACAAGGAATATAAAGAGTGCCATCTACTGAATAGGTTGCCATACAATCATTCAAAAACAACGGATTTTCAGAAAGTGGTTTTTCTGCCTCAAGGAAAGTCGTATTTTCTAGTGGTGCTAAAAAATCAGTATAAATTTCAGTAATCGCATACTCTTGGGTATATTTGTGTAATTCTTCAACCGTATTAATGGTATGAACATAAGATGGAATACCCTCTTTCAGCAAAGCGTGTCCCAATCCCGCTTCGGCTCTATGAGGTGGCATCGTAACAGCAAGTAGTTTATCCCATTGTTCAATCACTTTTATCACGTTTTGATTATTGCCACTATAACGATACAAGGTCCAAATAATACTTTTATAACCTAACTGGCGTATTTTAGGATAATTTTCCGGAAAATAGCATTGTGGAATAACGCGATTTTGGAAATTTTCAATATGCTTGGTAATCATGGCTAAAGCCCCTAAATTATCCTCTTTTACATCAGTGATTAACTTAGCTTTAGGATGTTTTTTCAGCCATATCCTTAAATCATCAAGCGTACATACATGATAAGGCGAAACCTGTTTAACTAGAAATTGAAAGGTTTCCAGCGAAGGTTTTTCTGTGGTTTCAAAATGAAATAATTTTTCAAATGTATGCTTCCAATCATGGATACACACTAAATGACCATCTTTTGTCAAAGAAAAGTCAATTTCAAACCATTCAAAGCCTTTAGTAATATTATCATTAAGGGCTTCTAAGGAATTAGTATAAGTTTCCCCTTGATATCCGCCCCCGGCATGAGCAATGCGTTTTATAGAACTTATGGAAGAATTAACCTCGCTATAAGTATAGCTGGATAATATTAATAAGCAAATCAAAATAAATGGTTTCATCATGCGCACCGTTTGATAGTTCAAAGTTTTGTCCCTGCTACAAAACCTGCCAGGTTTTAAAAACCTGGCAGGTCTAGGCTAAAACTTAGCTCAGTCACTGACTAAACTATCGAACCATTCTTTAGCCATCAATATAGCCTGAATTCCACATCTTCCATGCACTTCATTTTGATCAAAGCCGCTATCATCCACGATAATGAGTTCAACATTCGTGGCACCTCTTGCCTGAAAATTGTCATAAGCCACCTGGCTATTAGCAAAAGGGACTTGTTCATCATTCTGGCAATGATAAAGCCGGGTTGGAACGGTTGGTTTCCAGCGAATTAGGTCATTAGCAGCCAGGGCAGCGTTAATTTTTGAGCCAGGATCATTTAAAGCTTCTAAAATCGTTGCCTGATACAACTGTTCAGTGGAATTAGGCAGATAGGCATTAATTTCTGAACCGTCGTGTTCACCGTCAAAATAATTGGGTATTAAGGTGTTATAAGGGGCTTGAAACACTTCGGCGAAATCATCAAACAAGCCATACACCTGTTCCAGCATGAGGACAATATAAGAAAAATAATATGGATTGGGGTGGGGAGAGGGATCTAATATGCGCTGAACCATTGTGCCGGACAAATCATAGGACCCTGCCATAGGCGCGGAAGCCGTGATTGAAAATTCATCAGCATGGTGGGTTTCCAGCTCTCTTTGTAAAGCCAGGGTAGCGTATCCTCCTTCAGAATAGCCCGCTAAAAATAACTGCTGGTTCAAGTCTATATTTTCCGTCTCCGCCAGTTTACGGACTGCACGCAACGCATCAATTAAACTGATTGCCAAAGAGTGGGCGTGTATATAAGGATGCAACAATTTTGAGGCACCAAAGCCCAGATAATCAGCACTAACCACCACATAGCCGCTTGCCGCCAATCCCAACGTCGGCGCATTAAACGTGTTCTCAGTCAAAGCATCGCTGCGTTTTACTAGCGTTCCGTGCTGGTACGCAACCAAAGGTGAGGGCGTATCAAGCCCAGTAGGAAACGCGATCAGTGCTGAAGCAGGTGTGAGTTCTCCACCAGGATCCAGCGTTTGGTAACTGATGGTA
>QNES01000019.1 GCA_003645255.1 Gammaproteobacteria bacterium | reverse complement strand
TCTATATTATTGAATTTGCTTTTCGCATTGTTCAAAAACAAAGTCTAAAATTCCAAAAACTTTTTGTGGTTCAGCAATTGAATAAGAAAATGAATGCTTAGTAAAAATATCTTGTACGAGTTTGCCAAACTCCCAAAACATACCTGTTGAAACAATACCATAGATAACTAGATTTTCATCCTGATTGATCTTTTGACAAGCAATCATTTCAGCCAAACATTGCCCCCAGCCCCCTTCAAAATCTTGCTTTTTTGCTTCGACAACCGCTAAAAGTGGTGTATTAACCCATTTATTAATTACTTCATCACGCCAGCTAGAGATAAAATAGTCTGGTTCACCACACAGCTTGTCATCATAAGCCAGTTGCTGATGGGACCAAAGCTTTAACTGGTGATGGCGTTTCCAAGCCTGTTGCAGAAACGGGAAAATAAGGCTTTCTCGAAAGAAAAACTCATTTTCATTTTCGGCTTGCTTATCCAATGAAAAATTAATGTTTTCTAAAAAAAAATCCACCAATTCAATTGATACATCGGGCAAAAATCTTTCCCGCCTGTATCGAAGGGGGTATTGTTCTAACACTTGACCAACATTTTTGAAATTGCTAAATGCCATGACTTTTTCCCCTTTTAATCTAACTGCTCCAAAAAAAACTTAATACTCCCCCAATAATTTTGCCCCATCGTAATATTATTATGATCCACGTTTTCAAGAATTTTTTGCTCAGTGGGACCGCCCCAAGCCTTAATTAACGCAAAGGAATGGGAGGGTGAAATAAGTTCATCGTCTTGAGCAATCAAAGCTAACATCGGAATTTTGATTTTCGGCGCATAAACCATCACATCAAAATGATGTTTTAGGAGTGTAGAAACGGGAACGTAGGGATAAGTTTCTTGTGCGAGACTTCTAATACTATCATAAGGTGAAACCAGGATAACCCCCTTCAAGGACCTTTTCGCAGCAAGATAAACAGCAATACCAGTCCCTAAACTACGACCAAAGGCGACAACTCTTGTCGGATCAATATCCGCCCGATTAGAAAAGGTATCATAAAGCAAAAGGGCATCATTAAAAAGATTCTTTTCACTCGGTTTTCCTTCACTCAAGCCATATCCTCGATAATTAACTAATAACAATGACCATCCTTTGAAGTCATCAAGCTCCATAATATGTCCCGACACCTCTTCAGCATTTCCACCAAAATAAATCAGTAAAGGCGAACGTTTTTCAGAACTATTTTTTACATACCAACCCTGTAGTATCACATTATCAGGCGTTTTAATCTTGACTTCAGCATTAGGATAGGCTTCCCTAATCCAATTCAATAAGTTATTATCCATTTTGCGCTGTATAAAAATTAATTTATCTTGTGCTAAATACAAAAATGGATATAACAATAATGGAATCGCAATAATAACTCCTAAAACGATTCTTAATAACGATTCAATGAATGACATGATAAATACTCGATAAATATTAACAAAAAAAAGCCCTCACCAAATAAATGGTAAGGGCTTTTTAATTTTAAGGCCGGTAAATTATGTTGCGATATGCAAATGAACTTTGCACCCCACATTACCTTTTAATACCTCATTTCCTATCTATCGGTTTGCTCACCATACCGCTGAATGAACGCTTCCCGACTTTCCTTTCTGGCTTTTGCTTCTTCAGGACTCATTTTACCAATAAACCAGCTATGACCAGTACTCTTTACTTCTTTTCCAGTTTTCTCATCAGTGACAACGAACTCGTCGCTAAGTATTTCGTGAAGCAAATTTTTGAGTGCTAGGGCAGACGCTTTTTTATTCGCATCTTCAGAATCAAGATTCTTTTCTATCAATTCTTCAAGTTCAGGAACGTACTTACCATAGAAGTGTTTGCCCACTTCATAGTTTCCATGCCACTGTGTCCAATCTGGACCCATCATAGATGCACCATGACGAGCACGGCGACCTTCGTGATGCCAAATTTCAAACCAAACAAAGTCAAGATGATTGGCAAACTTAGCATCTCTTGGCAAGAGTGGAAGAGCAGCTTGGTATAAAGCTAAACCCGGTTTGGCAAACTTATTATTGTATAATTCAATTTGGCCATCATATTGAATATAGAAGTTATCAATGAAAGATTCACCGTGGCAAGCGGAACACACATTTTTCATATTATCACGGCGTTCATCCCATTTCACATGTTGACCTGGTAAATCCATTTTAGCATCGGTTGTTTCAGGACGTACCGAAATGGCAGGACGATTATTCCAAGAAATACGCATACCAACATCATGGTTAACCCCTTGTTCCTTGGTAGCACTCATGTGGCAAGTAGCACAGGTTGGCGCGGCATCATAATCTTCACCTGCAATCCATTTAGAACGATCCATATTCATCTTATCTTTGTTGGCATGGAAAGCAATACCATGTTTGGATTCGTAATAAATTTCTTCTTGTGGATGATCAGGACCCATGTGGCATTTACCACAGTTTTCAGGATTTCTGGCTTGTTCTACAGAGAATTTGTGACGAGAGTGACAGGCTGAGCAAGAACCCCTGGATTTATCAGGATTAATACGTCCAATCCCCGTATTTGGCCAAGTGGCTGGATCCAAAGAGCCATCCTTCATGACCTTGACTTCTGAACCATGACATTGCCAACAACCATTGACAACCGCTGCAGAAACACCTTCAGGAAAGGACTCAGTCACCATGGCACGGTTACCTTCAACCACATCGGCTAAGAGGTTATCCAACGAACCAATAATACGCCCCCCTTGGGAATGGTGGGAAGCGGTATATTCTGCCACCTCTTTTTCATGACAGTTTGAGCAGTCTTTCGGTGAAACGATGATGGAAATGGGTTTGTTTTTGCCAATCGCTTTTTTATCGAATTCTTCATGGATGAAGGCATCAATTTCACCGGCTTCAGCCTTATGGCATTCATAACAACCTACTTTAGCACGATGGTGCTTACTATCGCCCCATTGCTGAACGACACCCAAGGAAGTTTCCTTATGACATGCAATACATGCCTTAGTTTCTTCTGAAAACTCATTAGGCGGCGCATCAACTGATGCGATGCTAGCACCTTGTACCAACAGCAAAGCGGCACCTGCAGTAAATGCCCACAATTTACGAATCATAATCTTTACTCTCCGATTCATTTAATTTAACAAAAGTTAATAAGTAGGTAGTTATAAATTTTTTGACATTTTGAGAAGTAGAAATCAGATTTAAAAAATAGGATATCTTTGAACTTCATTAAAAATATTAAAATACTTTTCTTTACCTACATAACAGTAACAACAATTAGAAATGTAAGGATAAATCGACGTATTGATCAAACGCCCACCTGCCAACCATTTTTGAAACACAAAAATTAATGAAACTTACCCAGATAATTCCAATCGTGGTATCGCAATGGTAAATGATTTAAATGATGCAATCCTTGATTTAAATCAAGTTTCTAAATTAATTTAATTTTTTATTTAGAATAAGCTTATAGCGTTTTTCGTTTGGGTGAGATACAGGGCAACCATTCAGTCTTGCCCCTACAAAAGATGTACTTTCTTTTGAAAAACTATAGATATACTGAACATACTTGATACTTTAGAAAATTCATTCAGAAATTTTATTTTTGAAAAAAATCGGATTTCTATACTGCTCAACATTATATCCAAAAAACGCCCATACATGATAAAATGCTCATTGACGGTTTTTTTTGGGTAGATGCTCAAAATGTCGCGCTTGAAAATCTATACTTTTTTTGAATTAACCAATGGTGAAAAAATAGAAATGACTATTGCAAATTTGAATGTGCTAGGGCTGCTGCCTGAAATCGTGCTGCTCACGATGGCTTGTCTTATTTTGATTATTGATGCCTATCTACCAAAGCACTTGCGTTCAATGACTTATCAGTTGACACAAGGTACTTTAATAGGTACTGCCATCCTGATTATGGCTACGTTCCCTGAACAACGGACTTTGGCGATGAATGATATGTTCGTCAGCGATCCAATGGGAGCGGTGCTAAAACTTTTTATCGTCATGATCGTGTTTGTCGCGTTTATCTATTCACGGAACTACCTGCGTGATCGTCACTTCCGCTTAGGTGAATATTTTGTATTGGGCTTGTTTGCCACTTTGGGCATGATGATTATGGTTTCCGCCCATAGTCTGCTGACAGTCTATCTTGGCTTAGAATTACTTTCGTTATCTTTATATACAATGGTTGCCATGCACCGTCAATCGCAACTCGCGTCTGAAGCGGCAATGAAGTATTTTGTTTTAGGTGCCATTGCATCAGGCATGTTGCTATATGGTATGTCTATGCTATATGGTGTCACCGGCACTTTAGACTTAACAGTGCTAGCCCAAAGCATCCATCAAATAGCAGATGATCACACCATTGCGGTGTCAGTGGCACAAAGCATCAGTGAGATTAAAGATCATAACATTACCGTCATTGCTATTGGACAGCAAGTTAGTGAAAATGCGGGGGGAGCAAACGCAGCGATTGCCCAAATCCTGGCAGAAAATACGGATAATGGTATCGCTTTAGCGGCTATTAACCCCATCGTTGATCAAGTTCTACAATCATACAGAATTTTAGTATTTGGTTTAGTGTTTGTCATCATCGGTGTCGCTTTTAAATTAGGTGCAGTGCCATTCCATGTATGGATACCCGATGTCTATCAAGGCGCACCAACAGCAGTGACGTTATTTATTGCCAGCGCTCCGAAAATTGCCGCATTTGCCATGTTAATGCGCTTATTAGTTGATGGTATGCAAAATTTACAGACCGATTGGCAAAATATATTGATCCTGCTATCAATTTTGTCCATGGTAACCGGTAATATTATTGCGCTTGCCCAAACGAATATTAAACGCATGTTAGCCTATTCAACAATTGCCCATGTTGGCTACTTAATGCTTGGAATACTTACAGGCACGCAAGAGGGCTATGCCGCCTCCATGTTTTATGTCGTTGTTTATACGCTCATGACATTAGGAGCCTTTGGTATGATAGTGCTGCTCAGTCATGCCGGTTTTGAAGCTTCACTCATTAATGACTTCAAGGGCTTAAACGAAAGAAATGCTTGGTACGCCGCGCTCATGTTAATTTTGATGCTATCAATGGCAGGAGTACCCCCCATGATTGGATTTTGGGCAAAATGGTACGTTTTAGCACAAGTCGTCAATGCCGGCTTTATCTGGTTAGCCGTTTTAGGTGTCTTATTTGCCGTAATTGGAGCATTCTACTATTTACGAATTATCAAGCTCATGTATTTTGACAAAGCTGAAAATAGGACACCGATTGAAGCGCCTATGGATATGCGTATCGCCCTCAGTGCCAATGCCCTGGTCATTTTACTGCTTGGTATCATGCCACATACGTTGATGACCGTATGTTTGGAGGCTTTAGGAATTTAGCTTTCCAGCGGTGGCTATACGAGGAACTATAAATCATTTATGAATTAGGATTCAATAATACTCGAAATTAAACCTGCCAGGTTTTTAAAACCTGGCAGGTTTGGACATTGCCCACCTACTGTGCTACGTTTCATTTTTATCAACCAAATGCTTGACAACCATCTCGGTCAAACCAACAACTGACATTTTCATGTCGTTGTTTTCAAGCCCTTCTTCCAAATGTTCCCGACAATGAGCACAGGCGGTGACTAATTGGGAGACTTTGAGTGTTTTGAGTTGAGTTCTTTTGCGATTGAAGGCTTTGAGACGGAGTGCTTCAGATTCTTCTTGTGCCGCCAAACCACCGCCGGCACCACAGCACCAATTCATTTTACCGCGATCTTCCATTTCTACCAGCTGATTCGCTACCATGTTTAATAATTTTCGGGGCTGTTCAATGACACCACCCCGTCGCGCTAATTGGCAGGGATCATGGAAAGTTAGACGCGCTTTTTCAAAACCTTCCGTTTCCAATTGGCCTTGTTCGCGCCATTCATCTAATAATTCAACAATATGTTGGACCTTAAAATTAAAGGGGCGAGCAATTAAATTAGGCCCTTCCCATCGTATCACCATGTAAGCATGTCCACATTCCGGACTGATAACGGTTGAAACGCCGAGTTCTTCAGCTTCGTTAACAATTCGCATGAGCAATTCTTTAGCAATATCTGAAACGCCTATTTGAATCCCAGCATTAGTCGCTTCAAAACCTTTTGATGACAGTGTCCAAGTTTTACCGACATGTTTCATGATTTTAGCCAGAGAACTGAGATATTCCGGATAGTTGAGAATTTCTATCGCAGAAATCAATGCCATGTATTCAACCCCTGGCACATCAATGGGAATTTTTATGCCTGTGTCGCGTTCAATGTTTTTAATTTGCGCCTGCAAAGTGGGTAATCCTACCCCGGTGGCACTGCCAATGTTTATAGCACGCTGATTACCCTCTATGAGACTATGCGGTGCATGCCCCGCTGCTGCCATTCCTTCACGCGCTTTATGAATCATATAAACTAAATCATTACCGACAGGACAAACCATTGAACAGCGTCCACATAGGGTACAACTGCCATAAATCAATTCTTGCCATTCTGCCAACTCGGCATCGGTCAATTTTTGACTGATCCCTAACAGAACCTTTAATTTGCCAAATAAGGTGTATTCTTGTTCCCATATTTTTCGCATGGGTTCAAGTTTGTAGATGGGGGTATATTTAGGCTCACCTGTTTCGGTGTAAAACAAACAGGCTTGAGCACACATTCCACAGTGAATACAACTGCTAAAATAGGATGCGATGGGCGCATCTATTTGTTCTTTAAAGGCATTATAGCCACGTTCAAAACTGGCAGCACTCATAAATTGTACTCCTAATGGTAGTAAATTATAAATCCGATTTTTGGCAAAAATCGGATTTCTTGAGCGGGTTATAAAGAAATCCCCTAAAAATTATACTTCCGATTCAACCAAATGTTCGGCAACCATTTCTGTTAACCCAACCACTGGCATTTCCATTTCATAAGCTTCAAACCCTTCTTCAAGGACAATACGACAGTTAGAACAGGCAGTGACGAGTGTATCTACCTCAAGTGCATCAAGTTGCGTCTTTTTGCGATTGAAGGCTTTGGTACGGAGTTCTTCAGATTCTTCTTGTGTTACCAAACCACCTCCACCACCACAGCACCAATTCATTTTGCCAGGGTCTTCCATTTCAACAAAGTGAGTGGCTACCATTTTCAGTAAGTGACGTGGTTGTTCTATAACACCGCCGCGCCGTATTAATTGGCAAGGATCGTGGAATGTCAAACGTGCTTTTTCAAAGCCCTCGGTTTTCAGCTTGCCCTGTTCGCGCAGTTCATCCAACACTTCAAGAATATGCTGGACTTTGAAAGAAAAGGACCGACCGATTAAATTGGGTCCTTCCCAACGGATTGCTGTATAAGCATGTCCACACTCTGGACTGATAACGGTTGACACGCCGAGTTCTTCTGCTACATTAATAACACGGCTGACTAATTCTTTAGCAATATCAGAAACACCTATTTGAAGACCTGGATTGGTCGCTTCAAACGCTATTGATGAGAGCGTCCAAGTCTTATCCGCCTGTTTCATAATTTTGGCGAGGGCTTCCAAGTATTCTGGAAAATTGACCACTTCCAGAGCGGATAGTATCACCAGGTAATCAACCCCTGGCTCATCCAAAGGAATTCTTATCCCCGTATTGTGTTCAGTGTGTTTAATTTGTGCTTGCAGGGTAGCTAATTTCACTCCCATTGCACTCCCAATTATGACAGCCCGTTTAGTCGCATCAATTAGCCCTTTGGGAGCATGTCCTGCTGCGGCAATTCCTTCACGCGCTTTATGAATCATATAGGCTAAATCATTACCGACAGGACAAACCATTGAACAGCGTCCACATAGGGTACAACTGCCATAAATCAATTCTTGCCATTCTGCCAATTCGGCATCGGTCAATTTTTGACTTATTCCTAAAAGGGCCTTTAATTTTCCTAATAAGGTGTATTCTTGTTCCCATACTTTTCGCATGGGTTCAAGTTTATAAATGGGCGTATACTTAGGGTCACCGGTTTCGGTGAAAAACATACAAGCTTGAGCACACATCCCACAGTGAACGCAACTGCTAAAATATGAGGCGATGGGCGCATCTATTTTTTCTTTAAAGGCATTATAGCCACGTTCAAAACTAGCAGTACTCATACTTGTACTCCTTTTTGGGCGGCGCGACTCCCGGTGTACCAACGTGAAATAAACCAAGTGAAGGTATGCATTAACTTTGTAAAGGGAAACACTATCATCAGTAGTTCCACACTGAGAATATGCAGGGCTAACATCAACGGGTAGTGAAAAAAATGATGAAACGCCATATACCCTGTTAATACAGGTAAAAAAGTGACTATCCAAACAAAATAATCTTCAAAGCCAGATAAAAATCGTAAGACAGGGTGTCTCATGCGGTTGATTAATAGGGCGATGAGGGCTAACAGGGTCATAATGGTGATGATACCAATCACTGGCGTTGGGAGACCGGGCCAACTAAAACCAAAGAATTCACGGAAGAAAAGAATATGCGGAACAAACAGCAAGAGGATGATAAAAAAACCCAAATGGAAAATATAGCCAGCGGTGATAATAAAAGCAGAACGCTGAAAAGTGTTATCGTCAACCGGTAAAAATCGACGGAAAATGGTACGAAAACCACCTGCGATGCCCCTTTCGCGGACAACAGCGAGTTCTGGCTTGCGACTTAATGACAAAATTTCAAGCAAACGCCATGAAAGCCCAAAAATAAAAATAGCCGTCGCGATCTGAAAAGCAGGGCCTCGCACCCATAATAGGAAGTCTACATAATTCATGATGATGTCCTCTCTAAATCGTGAATCGTCACTGTTTCGTGGTTTTTGGTCGCATCCACTTTTTTCTTCTTATTTAACATTGCTGAGGCGACACCCACCGCAGCTCCTGCCGCTAAGGCATAACCTGCTGTCCCCACAATCTCGCGGGTGGGTACTGAGAGTGCTTGATAAAAATGACCGGCATCCCAAAAATGCGGTTCCGAGCAACCTAAACAACCATGCCCCGCTTCAATGGGAAAACTGACGTTTTCATTCCATTTAGTAGTGGCACAAGCGTTATAAGTGACAGGCCCTTTGCAGCCTAGTTTGTATAAGCACCAGCCTTTTTTAGCCCCTTCATCATCAAAACTGTTTGCAAACAGTCCCTGATCATAAAAGGAACGGCGATAACAACGATCATGAATATTTTGTCCAAAAAAAGTGATAGGACGTTTTAATGAATCTCGTTTTGGCAATTGACCAAAAGTGACTATATAAGAAATGACACCAGCAATCACCGCTGGAATCGGTGGACAACCGGGAATATTAATAAGCGGCTTATTAGTAATGAGTTCTTCCACCGACACCGCTCCGGTTGGATTAGGAGCAGCATGGGGTAGCCCCCCGTAAGCAGCACAAGTACCAATGGCAATAATCGCACCAGCACCGCTTGCGACTTCTTTTAACATATCTAAACTACTTATCCCTGCACTGGTCGAATAGCCAGGATTTCCCATTGGGATTGAACCGTCAACTACTAATAAATAATCGCCGTGATGTTCTTTCATGGCATTTTCACGAGCCTGCTCAGCGGCTCTACCCGATGCAGCTTGCAAAGTATGATGATAATCTAAAGAGATATGGTCAAAAATCAATCCCTCAATTGTTGGCGCATGGGCGCGAATCAGGGATTCAGTACAACCTGTACACTCTTGAAAGGAGAGCCAAATGACCGATTTTTTAGGTGTGTTTTCCAGTGCCTTAGCAATCCTGGGTATCATGGATGGTGATAAGCCCATGATCGTGGCACTTATCCCACAAAATTTGAGAAAGTCACGCCGACTGAAACCTTGGTGGTGTAAACTTTCGTAAATCGTTTGAGGTGTTGACATATTTTTCCCCTTATAGCTTTTCCGAAAAATAAAAGTTCTAAGAAAGAACAGGTTTCCAAAACCTGTCAGATCTTGATTATAGTAGATTGGAACGAAGTTTCCCAATTCCCAATTCATAATTCACAATTATAAACTCCCTGTGCTATCATAAGTTTTACTTTAAATTCCCTGTGCTATCATAAGTTTTACTTTCGCTCTCAGTTCTAAATTACTGATTTTTAAGGAAGTTTTTAATTGACATTTGCGTTGCAAATAGCTTAGGTTTAAATGGGTTTTAATTCGTATTAGTACTTCTTCGCGCTGAAAAGGTTTAGTAATGTAGTCTAAAGCACCCACTTTAAAACCTTTAATTTTATCAGTTGTATCCGTTAAACCACTTATAAAAATAATAGGAATACCCTGGGTTTGTGGTTCCGCTTTAAGTCGCCGACAGGTTTCAAAACCATCTATGCCTGGCATCATCACATCTAATAAAATCAAATGTGGTAAATTTTGTTTAACCATCGACAGAGCTATTTCACCACTTTTGGCAAGTGAAACTTCAAAATTATTTTTGCTTAAAAGGTGAATCAAAGCATGCACGTTGAGAGGTATGTCATCAACTATCAGAATATGAAACGATTGTGGCATTATCATGCTTAATATATTTTTGCAATTGTTCAGATAAATTTGCGCCACCTTATCATTACCATTAATTTGACAGACTTCTTTAAAAAAAACTTGGGCATCATTAAATTGTGCTTGATGAAAACATTGAATACCTTGTTCAAAAGAGGCTTTTGTTTTTAATTTCATTTCAATGCTTGTCGATGAATCGGTATCAAAAACCTCATAAACAATAACCGATTTTGTTTTACCTTTAACTGTCACATTGTCAATATTCCGAATCTTATATTGCGAAACATCGGTTAATTGTTGATAAGTTTGCTCCGTAATTAATAGGGGGGTACCATAAGTTTTGGTTAAACTTTCAACCCGTGAGGCTAAATTCACCGCATCTGAAATAACTGTACCATCCATACGGTTTTTTCCGCCTACAGTACCAAGCATTAAGGCACCAGTATGGATGCCAATACCGATTGAAATGGATTCATAGTCGGCATGTTGCCGCCCTTGATTATAGGTAACAAGCTTTTTTAACATAGCAATCGCAGCTTGCACCGCATCATTAGCCTGGATTGGGAATAATGCCATAATTCCATCACCAATATATTTGTCAATAAATCCATGATGTTGATCAATCAGTGGTTCCATCTGACTTAAATAAGCATTAATGAAATTGAAATTTTCTTGTGGTGTCATTTTTTCAGATAGCGTGGTAAATCCCCGAATATCAGCAAACATGATACTCATGTTTTTTTCAACGCAAGTACCTAATTCAATAGGAGCACTGTCTTCTAAATTTAAAAGTTCAAGAAATTGAACAGGCACAAATTTATGGAATGTTTTTACTTTTTTTTCCAATTCCTTATTTTTTTCTGCAATTTGTTTATCTTGAACATAACTTTTAATCGCTTCAGAAACGGTTAAAACCAAATCTTCTGTATCCCAGGGTTTGGGAATATAACGATATAACTTGGCATACTTGATAGCATTAGCGACGGCTTTAAAATCCGCTTGCCCTGTAAGCATAATTTTGCGCGTGTTGGGAGAAAGGCTGTGGAAACGTTTTAACAGTTCATCTCCTTTCATATTAGGCATTATGTAGTCACAGATAACTAAGGGTATTTCATATTCTTCTTCTAATAATTCTTCAACTAACTCTAATGCCTCTTCACCGCTTTGGGCGATTTCTATAAGATATTGCTCGCTAAATGTTTGCTTTAGTTCGGTTTTCAAGCTATCCAGTATCGTTTGCTCATCGTCAACACATATAATAACCGGTTGATTCATCATTTTGCTAAAGCAGATTAGTCTCAATTTGTAGGTATAAGAAATCCGATTTTTGAAAAAATCGGATTTCTATAAGAAGAGCAGAAAAAACTAACATTTGGTATATTTGGGAATGCCTAAATAGGAATAGACACAGTAAATGTCGTTTTTCCTTCAATACTTTCTACGTTTATTTTACCCTCATGTTTTTCAACAATATTTTTGACAATATCCAATCCCAACCCACTGCCCTCGCCGGCGGGTTTAGTTGTAAAAAAGGGGTTAAAAATTTTTGGCTTAATGTCATCTGGAATCCCTGTTCCACTATCAGTGATACTAATTATTGCAAAACTATCTTGTTCAAACACATCAAATTTTAAAGTACCTTGATTATTCATTGCTTGTAAGGCATTATGAACCAAATTTGTCCAAACTTGATTGAGTTCACTAGGATAACACCAAATAGGGGGCAAGTCGCCATAATTTTTAATGATTTTCACGCCCTGTTTGAATTGATAATGATACAGCGTTAAAACGATTTCAATACCTTCAATAAGATTAGCCTGAACTTTTTCTATCTGATCATAATGAACAAATTTTTTCAGGGCAGATACGACTTCAGTGGCACGTTCTGAAGCCAGTGTAATGATTCGGGTACTTTTTTTTAAGCTATTTAATTGATAAGCTGTATTTAAGATATTTTGACTTTGAGAAGTTTTTAAGCAAAGTAAAAAAATATCAATATTTTCATAAATACCCATTTCCACTAATGTATCAGCAATAATCAATGTATTTTCAATAACCAGTGTATTTTCAGTGGCGTATTGATCTAATTTATGCATCAAGGCGCGTCGATATTGGCGTTTTTCTTTGGAAGATAAAATGGTATCATTAGGACTTGATTGTTTGACTAGGGCAAAAAAATCCTGCTGCTCTTGTAAAGAAAGTGATTTAAAAAAAAGAGGTAATTGTTCCAAAGTTTGATTTAAAACCTTGGCTATATTCTCCACTGAAGAGTAAATAGCACCCAATGGGGTATTAATTTCATGAGCAATGCCAGCAATCACTTGACCCAGGGTTGCCATTTTTTCTGATTGAATTAATTCTTGTTGAGTGGCTTTAAGATGATCAATTGTTTGAGATAATGCCTGTGTGCGCTCTCGTAATTTGGCATTCACTTCTTTGAGTGCCTGATTTTGCTCTTCAAGTAGTTGATTTTTAAAATAACTTTTTACCGCTTCGTACACCGTTAAAACCAAATCTCCTTTATCCCAGGGTTTAAGCATGTAGCGATACAAATTAGCATTATTAACGGCATTAATGACAATTTCACTGCGACTGGTTTTACCTGTCAATAAAATTTTAAATGTTTTGGGAGAAAGTGTATGAATATGTTCTAAAAGTTCATCGCCTTGCATATCCGGCATGATGTAGTCTGATATAATTAAAGGAATTTCATATTTTTCTTCCAACAATTCCTTAAATAGGCTCAAAGCATCATCACCCCCCTCAGAGGTTTCAATAAGATACTCATCTCCTAGTGCATCCATCAATTCCATTTGAAGGGCATTCAGTATAGTTTTTTCATCATCGACACAAATAATAACGGATTGTTTCACGATTCTTTTAAACCTTGTTTAATGGTTTTCACTAATTCTTCCTCATCCCAGGGCTTATAGATACAACGTTGGAGCTCAACTTGCTTATGAACTCGCTTAATGGCTGTTTCATCAGCTTGACCTGTTAATAAAATTTTGACAATATCAGGGAACAGCTGATGAACACGAATCAACAGTTCATCCCCCTTGATACCTGGCATGAGCCAATCAGAGACAATAACTAGAATATTTAAGCCCTCTTCATTCAATTCTTCAATCAGTTCAAGGGCATCTTCAGCATTTTCAGCAAATTCATAAAGATAAGCATCACCAAAGGCATCTTCAAGTTGTATTTGAAGACTGTCTAAAATGATTCTTTCATCATCTACACATAAAATAACGGCTTGGGACATTTATATTTCTTCTGTTTTTAGTTTCGTGAACTTCGTTATCGCCCTAGTTATTTCAGGCACGTTCCTAAGCAGCGGGAAATTTTACCCTAAAAGTGCTACCTTGCCCTAAAATACTTTCGCATTGGACTTCACCATGCATTGCTTCAACCCATTTTTTAACCATAAATAAACCTAAACCGCTTGAATGTTCATTCCCAGTAGGTTGAGGCGTTAAGCGGGTGAATTGATTAAATAACCTTTTTTGATCTTCATCATTTAATCCTGGACCCTCATCTTGTATTTCACAGCCCCTAAATTGATCATCTTGGTTAAAACGAATATAGATCGGCTTTCCGCTTGGAGAATATTTAATGGCATTTGAAAGAAGATTATCTAGCACCTGGCGTAAAAGTGTTTCGTCAACTCTAACAAAGTATGCTTCTTCTGGATATTGAAACTGCAAAGTGATGTTTTTAGCTTTTGCCCTTTCATTATAATGCTTAATTAACCATTGCAAAGTCTGCCGAATATCCAGCACGTCAAGTGATGGATTCATTTTACCCGCCTCAATTGCGTTAATATCTAATATATTTTTGATGACATCAAACAAATGTCTGGAACTGGTAAATATCTGCTCGGCAAAATCAATCACCATTTCTTTAGGAATCTCATCAAAATGACATTTAATCATTTCCGAAAAACCTTGAATAGCTGAAAGGGGATTTTTCAAGTCATGCACCGCCATACTTAAAAACTCATTTTTGTCCTGTAATTGTTGGGTACGTTCAGCCACTTTTATTTCTAAATCGGCATAAAATTTGACCTGTGCCTGTTCTTGAAAATAACTTTGAATGGCTTTTTTGACAGTCATAAGCAAATTAGTTGGTTCCCAAGGTTTCGTAATATAACGATAAAGATTGGCATGGTTGATTATATTACCCACTGCGTCAAGGTTTGCTTGACCCGTTAAGAGAATTTTCATCGTTTTGGGTGCAATTAGATGAATTTTTCTTAACAATTCATCTCCTTTCATCCCAGGCATGAGTTGATCGGAGATTACTAAGGGCAAATCAGCACCCTCTTCTAATAATTCTTCCACCAGTTCTAACGCATCTTCTCCACTTTCAGCTGTTTCAATTAAATATTCACCCCATAATGCGGATTTTAATTCAGTTTGAAGGCTGTTAAGTAACGTTCTTTCATCATCAACACAAATAATAACGGGGGTTTTCATAATGTTTTCCTTTTTGCAACGAATAAAGAAATCAGATTTTTTCAAAAATCGGATCGAGGCTCGATTTCTAAACTCAACAGGTTGGAATAGACACAGTCAATGTCGTTTTACCAGGCATACTTGTGGCGGTAATTTTACCATCATGTTTGTCAATAATTTTTTTGACAATATCCAAACCCAAACCGCTACCTTCACCCGCCGGTTTAGTCGTGAAAAAAGGTTCAAATATTTTAGGTTGAATTGAAGCCGGAATACCGACACCACTATCAGTGATGCTAATCAGCACATAATCTTTTTGCATAGCCACATCTATAAGTAATGTTCCCTTATTATCCATAGCTTGCAAGGCATTATGAATTAAATTAGTCCACACTTGATTGAGTTCATCAGAATAGCAAGCAAGCAACGGTAAATCTGTCGGATAGTTTTTGATAACTTCCACGCCCTGTTTCAGTTGATTATGGTAGAGTGTCAGTACCGTTTCAATACCGTCTATGAGATTAGCGCGTACCTTTTCACCGGATTTATCATAACGTGCAAAATTTTTAAGAGCAAATACCACTTTTGACGCTCGATCAGTTGCAATGGAAATATTCTGAGTGCTTTTTTGTAAGCCCGATAATTTATAGGCGATTTGGATAATGTCAGCACTATTAGGGGATTTTAACAAAGGTAAAAAAGTCTCAATATGGTCATAAATGCCCATACTCACCAATTTAGTTGCTACCGTAGTCGCTTTTTTAATGCCATGCTCTTCGAGTTGACGAGCCAAAGCTCTTTTAAATTTGCGCTCTTCTTTAATAGAAAATGTGGCTTCCTGTTGTAGGGCACTTTGCATTAAAGCAAAGAAGTCTTGGCGTTGTTCTTGAGAAAGTGAATTAAAAAATTCAGGTAACTGTTCCAAAGTTCCCTTATCCAAAAACTTAGCAATATTGCCAACGGAGGAACGAATAGCACCCAACGGCGTATTAATTTCATGGGCAATACCGGCAACCAGTTGTCCTAAAGCCGCCATTTTTTCGGATTGTACCAATTCCTGTTGTGCCAATTTGAGATTTTCAAGAGCTTTTGAAAGCTCAAGAGTTCGCTCTTGTACTCTGATTTCCAAAGTATTTCTAGCTTCTTCCAAGTTAGCAAACAATTCTTTGAGGTGAATCACCATGCGATTGAAATTATGAGACAATTGGCTGACTTCTTTGATATCAGAATCCAAATGTTTAATTTCAATCGTTTCCATATTATTAACCATTTCAGAACTCAGATTGGCAAGATTAGCAATTGGAGATGAAATCCGAGTCGATAAATGACGTGATTTATTGATCAGATAAATTACAAATCCTATATAAAACAATATCATAAACACAATCACTCCATAACCTATTTGACGGGAGAGTGCCTTTAAGTCAAAAATGGGCTTAAAAATAATATCTTTATCAACTAAAAAAAGTAATCGCCAACCGGTTTCATTAATCTTTTCTTGAGATAACAAAAAATCTTGATGATTGATCGTAAAATCTATTATTTTGGCATGAGCGTCAGTAAAAAGTTTTTTAAATTGCTCAACAATCTTTTCATCTGGATGTTTAAGCAGATTAAATTCTGCCGGTTTTTGGATAGTCGTCGTGAGTTTAGCATCACCATAGGCATGGGTTTTAAGTTCATTTAAACCCAAATAATTTTCCACCTTTTCAGGCATAGCCAAGATCATACCTTCTTTATTCACTAAAAAAGCACTGGCTTCCCAGGGCAAATCCAGTTTCAATATGTTATCAACAAATTTTGCAATCGTCACATCAAGCCCAGTGACACCTTCTAAAAAATCTTGATGATAAATAGGCACAATACAAGACATCATCCATCCTTGCCCTGCGGGATCTAAATAAGCATCAGTCCAAACCGTACCCCGTGTTGGATTATGTTGGATATCTGCTTCATAATAGAAATTAAAATTTTCCATGTTCAGTATATTTTCATATTGATTGGCGACATCATCAATAAAAGGATAGAGCCGATTCATATTGTCATAAGTGTTTATATAAATTTGTACGACATTTGGATTATGAGTGATAATATCCTGAAACAGGGGATCAAAAGTTTCCGTTTTTAACGCCTTTTGACGTTCTTTTTCCGTGATTTTGGTATTGGAGGAATAATAAAGACTTGAGCCGCCGTTGTTGACGGTTTTATAATAAACACCATTATCCGCCACCGCAAATTCAGGCTTTCCATAAGGCATACCAAAAGTATCAGGTGTTTTAAAAAAACGCTGATGTTCACTTTGGAGAAGTTTAGCAAACGTTGAGATTTCCTTCAGTTGCTGATTAATATTTTGCGTTTCTCGAAAGGAAATTTCACTCATATTTTGTTTCGTTTCCTCCAAAAGCGTCATCATGGTTTTATTCGTGATAAAGGCACTCACCCCAAAATAAAGAGCCAACAGTAGTAACTCCACCGTAAGAACGGGCATTAACGACGATGTTAAAAAATATCGGTTAATAATAGCATTAAGTGATTTTTTCATTCAGTTATCCGTTATCAATATGCAAGGGCAATCCCTTGTGGTTGCCCATATTAGTTACCACTATTGGCTTAAATCTGATTGTCGTTCCAGCGATAAATTAAATCCACAATAAATAGTCACTAATACGCCTTGCACCCCCATAATTGAAAAACTGAGCAATTGCAATACTATCGAATAAGCGACTGCCAGGCTTTGATCAATGCCATAGAGTCCTAAAGCCAATACACAAGCCACTTGATAAATACCAACATAACCTGGAGCAGATGGCACTGAAATGCTGATCAATAGAAAAACACCTACAGTTAAAGCCGCTTCAAAGGGCAAATGCCACCCAAACGCCGCCATTATTTGCCACATCAATAAATAATCTAACATAAAAATAAAAAATGTCAATAGTAAAACGATGACAACATTATGAGTTTGACGAAAAGCTTGAACCCCTTCTAAGCCATGTGAAATTAATTCTTGTAACTGTTGTTGCCATTTTTTTTGGACTACCCAGCTTTGTACATAAGCCAATAAATGATCAACAAAGGCGACTAATAGAATTAAGATTAAAGTAGCCAGGATAAAAATACCCACAACACCTTTGCCAATATTAGGATCAATTCGATGACTATGTATCCAAAGTACCAATAATGTAAAAACGCCCAGCACAATCATATCTAGCATTCGGTCAATCACTGCACTTGATACAGCACGCCCTAGTTTTAACGATGCAAAATGATGAATAGCAACGACTCGCAACACCTCGCCCGCCCGTGCCGGATAAATCATATTGCCCAAATAACCAATATTAACCGCTTGCCAAAAATGTTTAAATTCTGCCAAGGGCATACGAGTGACTAAAGTCCAACGCAATGAACGTAAGGCAATAACAATAACAATAATTCCCCCTGCTAATAAAACTTTTGTTAAACGAATCGTTTTAAGGGCTGTTAAAAAAGCCTGCCAATCTAAAGTGGAAAAGACGATAAAAAGTAAAACGAAGCTTAATAAAGTTCCAAATATAATTATAAATTTTTTTGATGTCATATTTTATTTGTATCCTATCAAAATTTAGAGATAAATAAAATGTAGGGTGGGTAGGAATTTCATTACAACCCACCGTTCCATTAAGTATTTTAACATTTTGGTAAAGGGACGCACCTTGGACCCGATGTTATTATATGTGTGGATAATATCTGATTTTAACGATTTTGGTGGGCAACAAAAAAAACGTTGCCCACCCTACATTTTACTACAGTCAAGAAAACTTGCTCAAAATTAAGAATATCATTTCGACCTTATTTTTAGCTGAAAATAATTATGACATGGAGCAATTGGAACAAGAATTGGTTAAATTATTTCAAATGGAACCTGATAAGCAGGCAGTTTCCTTGTTTTTAAATTGGTTTAAACAGTTAGCCATACATGGACGGATAGATAAGAACGATTATTCGTCTTTAGAAAAAGTTTATACCACAACTCAGGAGGTTAGCATGTTGCTGACATCTCTTAGACAAGAACGGCAAACACTTTACCAAAATGGGGTAACTCAAGGTATCACCAAAACGGCAAAACGGATGCTTGATGAAAATATTGATATATCTCTAATTACTAAGGTTACTCAATTATCTAAACGAGAAATTTTACAATTGAATACTGAACAGAAGAAGAAATCATAAATGCTGGTGAGGATTGGAGATTTTGGTTGGTAGGCAGTTAACATGCAAGCCGGGTAGAGTGGGCAAACGTCTTTTTGTTTTCCCACCATTCATCTCGTAATATATGACATGTGTGGGTAGAGCTTCGCTACACTTCGTTACCCGCTAGGTTCAACCTGCTGTTGCTTGATTTGGTTTGTGTGGGTTGTTTATATTTTTTGTCTTAATCAGAATTTTCAGGATTTTAGGATTTTCAGAATTAGTCCTTGGGTGTTTGGTTTTAATTCTGTCAATTTTCAAAACGTTTGCTTGATTATGTCAAAAGAGGAGAAATTAGCAAGCGTAGGATAGCGAAACCCACCATTTCGTTCTATTTCGGTGGTTGATTCTGACGGTGGGGTTGTGGGATGTTTTAATTTTTCTTCAAAAAACTCAAACCTCGAATACTAAACCTGCCAGGTTTTTTAAACCTGGCAGGTTTGACAAATCAAGTTTGGGATTTATTAAATCCTGAATCCTAAAGAAACTTGGTTTCTATAAGGGCGAACACGCAGGTTAGGAATGAGCACGAAATAACTTCCCGTTTTGTATTTTAGCTTATATAAGTAGGTACACAAAAGTTTATTAACAGTATCCAAAAATGAGATTAGTGATAAATTACCCACTATACTGCACACGGGCACAAACTGAACTTTTCTTATTTGAGGAAGCCGTTGCACAAAAAAAGACTTTGCCCACCCGACATAAAAGTTTAAATTATGTTCGTGCAGTATATATAGCATTTCCCTTTTGAGTGAAGTACATCTCTTGTAGGGGCAAGACTGACTGGTTGCCTTTTTTTGTATTTCACCCAAACGAAAAACACTATAATCAGTCATTAGCAGATTCAAAATAGTTTTCCTTCAGTGAGTCAGCATCCACTTGAGGAACATGACACTGAAGACAGAAATAATGCCGACTGTCTATTTTACTAAGGGCATTGCCATCCCCATCTGTGAAGTGAATTGTATCATGACAATCAAGACAATCGTTGGATTGTCGGGTAATCTTATAGCCTTCAACGAAATGACTAATCAAAGGGGCTCGCTGTTCATAAGCTGTTTCAAATGTTTGAAAATCAGGAGGAACCCTTTTCCAAACGGTGATTTCTGATATATCCTCAATGGGGTTATCCCCCCGCAAAGATTCAATGGACAGGGCAAGTTGGGGAAGTGAAGCTAATACTAAAACTAATCCCCATAATAGTGACATTTTCATAAAATCTGTTCTCCGGTTAAAATATATTTGTTCAGGATAGGAGTACAAAGCGTAACGAATTGCAACAATAGTATCATGACTATTCATTCAAACCTTCTCAATCCGAACCGCACATTTTTTGTAATCGGTTTCTTTTGAGATAGGACATGTGGTATCCAAAGTTAATTTGTTAATCAAACGAGCCGCGTCAAAAAATGGCACAAACACCAGTCCTTCTGGCACTCGATTACGTCCTCGTGTTTCAACATTGATGAGTATTTCACCACGCCTAGTCATCAGCCTTGCTGGCATACCCCGTCTTAAACCCCGTCTTCTCGCATCCTTGGGGTGCATATACACAATGGCATCAGGATAAGCCCGATACAGTTCTGGAACACGCTGCGTCATTGTACCGGTCATCCAATGTTCCAACATCCGTCCTGTGCAGAGCCATAAATCATATTCATCATCAGGCACTTCAGCTGGTGGCTCATAAGGATAGGCATAAATCTTGGCTTTACCATCAGCATTGCCATAAAATTGTATCTTGGCATCTTCTTCGACAATGGTGTCGTATTTCTCATTATAACGCCAGAGTGTCTCTGTCGGTTTATCTCCCGTGTTGCCCTGTATCACTGGCCACCGATACCCGCGTGATTCATGATATTGGTCAAAACTTGCCAGTTGATGACCTTTTTGTGGCCCTTCCACACCAAAGCGGCGATATTCTTCATAAAGCCCTTTTTGTAGATAAAACCCAAAAGATGCCATTTCGTCGTTATTGTAAAGATTACCTTCAGTATCCTTTACATCTTGTGTGGGATATTCATCAACAGCACCATTCGCAAACAGAATGTCATAGAGCGTTTTGCCTGCATACTCTGGATTTTCATCTATCAATTCACTTGGCCAAACTTCTTCCACATTGAAATACTTTGAAAATTCAACGACTTGCCAAAGATCAGACCTTGATTCCCCAGGGGCTTTGACTTGTTGTCGCCAGAATTGAGTACGTCGTTCAGAATTACCATAAGCCCCTTCTTTTTCAACCCACATCGCCGTAGGTAAAACCAAATCGGCTGCCATTGTAGTCAGAGTGGGATAAGGATCTGAAACGACAATAAAATTAGCTGGGTTACGATACCCAGGATAACCTTCTTCTTGTAAGTTAGCAGCGGCTTGCAGGTTATTACTACATTGCACCCAATAGGCATTGATTTCACCGTCTTTCAATTTACGGTTTTGCAATACCGCATGATAACCAGGGGTATCTGCGACGGCACCCGCTGGCAATTGCCATATTTCTTCTGCAAATGCACGATGATCTGGATTTCCTGAAACTAAATCTGCGGGCAGACGGTGGGAGAAAGTACCCACTTCGCGAGCGGTGCCACATGCAGTAGGTTGTCCCGTCAATGAAAATGGACCATTACCCGGTTCCGCAATTTTGCCCGTGAGCAAATGAAGGTTATAGCAAAGTTGATTAACCCAAGTACCACGACTATGCTGATTGAACCCCATTGTCCAATAGGAAACCACTTTGATACTCGGATCGGCATAAATTTCGGCAAGTGCTTCTAAGTCTTTCTTAGGAACACCAGAGAGTTCATGCACTTTATCAAGCGTATATTCAGACACAAAAGCTTTATACTCATCAAAAGTCGCTTCTTTAGCACCGCCAGCGGCACCTGCATTTTCAGCCGAAAATTGTTTTCCTGCATTAAAAATGTCATCCTTCGCATTTTCTGCGGCTTCTTTATCGTCGTCAGGACGTAAACCATAACCAATATCCCTATTACCAATAAGGAACTTAACATGCTGACTCACAAAATCTTCATTAACGTTGCCACTTTCAATGATATAGTTAGCAATGTAATTAAGAATTGCTAAATCAGTTTGTGGTTTGAAGACAATGCCAAGTGTTGCCAAATCAAAATTGCTGTTTTTAAAAGTAGAGAGAACCGCCATTTTAACATCAGGCGCATTCAAACTGCGATCTGTTAAACGAGACCACAAAACGGGATGCTGCTCTGCCATGTTTGCACCCCAAAGTACAAAGGCATCTGCTTCTTCAATATCATCGAAACAACCCATCGGTTCATCAGCACCAAAAGTACGAATAAAAGCTGCCACTGCGGAAGCCATACAATGACGCGCATTAGGTTCGAGATTGTTAGAGCGAAAACCGGCTTTCATCAGTTTGACAGCGGCATAACCTTCCCACACGGTCCATTGTCCAGAACCAAACATACCGATACCGTTGGGTCCCTTTTCATTAAGTGCCGTTTTCCACTTTTCTGCCATAATGGTGAAGGCTTCATCCCAGGTGATCTCTGTAAATTCCCCATTTTTATCGTATTTACCATTTTTCATACGCAATAGGGGAGTTGTTAAACGATCTTCGCCATACATAATATTGGGTAAGAAGTAACCCTTAACACAAAGAATTCCCTTATTCACAGGCGAATCAGGATCACCCTGTACTGCTACCACTCGATTATTCTGAGTACCCACTAATACACTGCAACCCGTACCACAAAACCGGCAAGGTGCCTTATCCCAGTGAATGTCATCGCTTGAATTTGCAGAAACGATGCCAGGGAGTGATACTCCGGCAGCGGCTGCTGTTGCGGCGATAGCATTCGTCTTAATAAAATTTCGTCGATTTAGTTTCATATTCATTTTTTTTTCATCATTATGCAAAGCTAAAGCTTTGGACTGATTTGAAGTGCTACTTAGGAGTGTGCCTGAAATAACTTTCGACAAAAGTAAGGGTAATCACAAGGGATTACCCCTACGAAACTTTATATTATGTAGGGGCAAACCTTCGTTATCGCCCTCGCTATTTCACGCACGTTCCTTAATAATAATTGCCGTAACCGGACATCCTTGATAACAAGCACCACAGCCATTGCATATTTCAAGATTGACTGTTGGGATAGCGACGCGATCTAATGAAAATTGTATCGCTTCAAGTTCACAATGTTCATGGCAAGTGACACAGGTAATCCCTTGTTTTATCAAACATTGCGTATCAATGTGGGCTTTTATTTGCCAAGGTGGACCATTTGTCCGTTGTAAAGCATTATTAGGACAGTGATCAACACAGTAACCACAAAAAGTACATT
Organism: Gammaproteobacteria bacterium; assembly: GCA_003645255.1. Lineage (GTDB taxonomy): Bacteria > Pseudomonadota > Gammaproteobacteria > Beggiatoales > Beggiatoaceae > QNES01. The sequence continues at coordinate 15,404 of QNES01000019.1, read as the reverse complement.
CACCCCGTTGAAAATTGACTTGGGAAAAACCACCACGCCCCTTTTCCAAAATATTTTCTGGGCAAACCTTAATACATTCACCACAACGCTGGCAATTGATCACAAATTCTGCTTCACTACCAGCCCATGGTGGACGCAATGGTTGTTTTCCTCTGAAATCGCCACGTAAAAACTGGAAACGACTGATAGGATTTGTTGCCATTTATATATAATTTTCAGTTTCACAAAGGTTTGTTCTACTGCACGCGGGCACAATTTAAACTTTTAGGTAGGGTGGGTAAAGTCTTTTTTTTGCCCACCTTCCTCATTAGATAAAAGTTAAGTTTGTTCCCGCGCTGAGTATCACAAGGGCAGACACGTAGATCTGCCCCTACAAATAGATTCGGGGCTACCCTTATAGTGTTTGCCCTTCTTGTGAAATTAATGGTTTACTCTAGCATCACCTTCTTTTGTGCAAGGTTAGACAACCAAACACCTTCGCCATCAAAAGGATTTTTCCCTTTCTTAACATAAAGCGCGTAAAAGGTGTATTCTCCAGCAGCCGTTCCAGGCGATACTTGAATATCCAGCAAAGCGTGAGTTTTCGCTGAACTCTCCACAGCACTTTTGAAGGGTTGAGGACTCAAACTATATGACGCGGCTGGGAAAGAAGTCACAAATAACATCTCGTTATCAGGGAGTACAATCGCTAACCAAAGATCAATCAATTCAGAACGTTCTCCCGTTTCCACCAGTCGCATAACAAGCTCGGTTCCAATAGTATAAGCATCTTCTAACCCTTCAATCTGTATGCATGAAGACGTACATGTCGTGGGTATCATATCCCACAATTTTAGGGTATTGTCATAACTACCTGATAGAATTTGGCTACCATTGGGCGAAAAAACGACGGATGATACAATATCAGTATGCCCTTTGAGTATGTGAATCTCTTCACCTGAATCAATATCCCATACTTTAATGGTCCCATCATGCCCCCCTGATACTGCTTGATTGCCTTCAGGGGAAAAAGCAATAGAATCAACACGAGCACTATGCCCATTGAAAGCGCGAATTTCTTTGCCACTTTCGCTATCAAATAACTTTATGACACCTTCGGCGTTCCCTGATAGAATTTTGCTCCCATCAGGCGAAAAAGCGGCAGCCCATATCTGATCATTTTCATTGATCGTTTTTGCTTTACCACTCTCAACATCCCAAACTTTCATTGTGCCATCATCAGTGGCTGAAAACACTTTTTGGCTATCGTTGGATATAGCGACTAAATGAACCCAATTAGTATGCCCTTGGAAGGAATCTATTTCTGTTCCCTTCAAGGTATTTAATAATCTGGGTGCATTATCACGACTACCAGATAGAATGGCACGGTTGCTATTAGGAGAAAAAGCAATAGAATAAATCCAGCCTATTTTTTGCTGAAAGGTATCACTGTTTTTTCCTGTTTCTATGTTCCATCGCCTTATCGTATTATCTGCGCTGCCTGATAAGGCAATAGCATCTGAAGAAAAAGCAACTGACATCACAAAATCTGTGTGTCCCTGGAAAGTGTGAATCACGTTTCCCGTTTCGACATCCCATAATTTCATGGTGTTATCATAACTGCCGGAAAGGACTTGTGAACCATCATTTGAGATGGCGACATTATTCACGGAATCAGTATGTCCCTCAAAAGTCAGAGTCGCTTCTATCGTTTCGGCAGAACCTTCAATACTGCCTAACAGTAATCCTAGCAAAGGGACCAATACTAAATAAGAACGATTGAACCATCGCATAGACTTACAATGGTTTGTTTTCATGACACTTTCTCCAAAATATTAGTGCTAAAAAAGTATAGATGTTTAGAAAAATAACTTCACTTCGGAGCACACGCAAGTCTGCCCCTACAGTACCTACTCTATGCACATATCATCCGCCTTAGAATAAATTCTAAAGCTAATAGCTAAAGTACAGATGTTTTTCTTGTAGGGATGGTTTTTTGTTATCGCCATTGTGAAATTAATTATCAGAACCGCTATAGTATCATAGTATCGTAGGGTGGGCAAGTTTTTTTTGTTGTCCCCTTACTGATTTAATTTATACTCAGGACGTTCAAGTTTGAGAAGTATATAAGTGTACAAAATTTTTTGAACATTTTTGGGCAAGTCACTCTTTGCACACATCATTTGCCGTAAAAGTAAATTTTTACGGCTAATAAAATCGGTTAAAACCAACTAACTAAAAATGCTATCTTCGTTAGTCTGCTTTAGCCGACTTTAGCTGTTAGCCTTGGAATTTATTCCAAGACGGATAATTGAAATTATTTATCTGAAAAATGAGATGTAAAAATACCACACTGTTCGCTGATATGGACGAGTTGTGCAATGTTTTTAGCTTGCATTTTTTTCATGACGTGGGCGCGGTGTTTTTCAACGGTTTTCATAGATATGCCCTGTTCATAAGCAATAATTTTACTAAGTTTCCCTTTCACCACTTTTTCCATCACTTCATGTTCTTTCGGTGTCAAAGTTTTTAAGCGGGCTAATAATTCATGCTGCTGTAGATTGATTTCACGCTGCTGCGCGTCATAATCAAGCGCACGTTGAACTGTATCAATTAATACCTGAGGTTCTATAGGTTTTTCAATAAAATCAAACAAGCCTTTTTTCATTTCATCAACCGCTAAAGAGACATTTCCAAATGCCGTGATCATGATCACAGGCATGGAAAAATGTCGTATCCTCATCTGATCGTAGAGTTCAGTTCCATTCATAAGGGGCATCATAAAATCAAGCAATAAACAACCGGCGGCATCAGGATTGACATTGTTTAAGAACTCTAGAGCAGAAAAATAGGAAACCATTTTTTTATTGAGTGTTTTAATGACTTGTTCTATCATTTGATGTATGATTTTATTATCGTCAACAATAAAAATAGTCGGTTCAGTAGTCATATTATTTAACGGGGTTGTATATTTTTTAAGTGTTGTCCAACGGCTAACCATGCTCCTGCAAGTCCAAGTAGCGCACCACAAAAAAGTAATATAAAACTGGATAATGCATCTAAAGTGACTAATTCAAATTGGCTTTCATATAAAATAGCCAACTGTTTGACTGGTTTTTTTAGTAACCAAAGTGAAATATTGACTAATACCCATGCAATGAGTCCACCAAATAAACCATACCAAAAGCCGATATATAAAAAAGGGCGACGAATAAAGGTATCAGTTGCGCCAACTAATTTATAAATTTCGATTTCGTCACGGCGATTATAAATGGCTAGGCGGATCGTATTGCCTATCACGAGTAACACCGCTAATGAAAGTAAACCGGCTAGTATTAATACGCCTCGCCGTATAATTGTTATAATGGTAAAGAGGCGTTTTAACCAAAGCATATCAAATTGAACAATGTCAACTTCGGGCAATTGTTCTAAATTTTTGAGTAAACGTTGATTGGCTTCTACCTCGGAACTAGCCGGTTGAATAACTATTACCGCCGGCAATGGATTTTCTTCCAGTGCTTTTAAAGCGTCCCCAAATCCGGATAACTGGCGGTATTCTTCCAGGGCTTGTGCTGGTGTGATGATTCGTATGCCATGAATATCAGGATGTTGCTCTAATTTTTTTGCAAATGCATTAATTTTAGCGTCATCATTAATTTCTGGTTTGATAAATAAGGACATTTGGGCGACACTTTCCCAATCATTACTGATTTGCTGAACATTTTCTAGTAACAGATATAAACCGGTTGGTAGAGCCAAAGCAATTCCAATGACTGCCGCGGTCATCAAACTGGGTAAAGGGGTGCGGGCAATACGCCCTAAACTGGAAAATAAAACGTAAAGGTGGTGTAATAGCCAAGCATGACCTTGCTGTGAAGGTTTCGCTTTGCGGCGTGGATTATTTTGTAAATGAGTAGAGTGTTTCATCAACGGCGCGGATAGGTATCACCGATTAAGTTGCCCTGTTGCAAAATAAGAGTACGATATCCCATACTTTTGATTAACCCTAAAGCATGTGAGGCGATTAATACCGTAACTCCGACTTGATTAAATTGCACAAATAAATTCATTATTTCCCTGGCTAAACCCGGATCCAAATTACCAGTGGGCTCATCGGCGAGTAGAATGGGTGGTTTATTAACAACGGCACGAGCAATACCAACCCGTTGTTGTTGTCCCCCGGATAGGGTAATAGGATAACTTTTTTCTTTATTAAGCAAGCCGACTTTATCTAATGCGGCTCGGACACGACGGCGAATTTCTTGATGCCTAAAACCAGCAATGACGAGTGGTAGGGCGACATTATCAAATACAGTCCGGTCAAAAAGTAGGCGATGTTCTTGAAATGTCATACCTATTTTGCGCCTTAAGTAGGGGATATGATGATTAGGCAAACGGCTTAAATTTTGTCCACCAACGACAATTTGTCCACTACTATTGCGTTCAATCAATGCAATTAGGCGCAATAATGTACTTTTGCCGGCACCGGAATGTCCCGTCAAAAATGTCATTTCTCCCCGTTTTAAGTGGAAATTAACCTGGATGAGTGCTTTATATCCGCCTGGATAACGTTTGCTGACTTTGTTAAAAAGGATCATTTTCAGTTACCAGTTATCAGTGTTCAGTTATCAGTTTTGCTTTTAATGCGTGTACTTTTGAGGCTGGAAAAAAGTATTCGTTCAAGTTCGTCAGCATCTGCAAAAATGCTTAATATGCTTTTTTAGTTACCACAGGTGGAACCTGTGGTAACTCACAAAATTCAACTCTTAATTCGCATTAATGATAACTGATAACTGATTTACTGACTCAATAATGCTTCTACAAAACTCGCGGCTTCAAATTGCCGTAAGTCATTAACTTGCTCACCAACGCCTATAAAACGAATAGGTAACCCGGTTTTTTTAGCTATCGCAAAAATAATACCGCCCTTAGCGGTACCATCAAGTTTAGTAATTGTTAAACCGGTTACCCCAATTGCTTTATGAAATTGTTTTACCTGGATCAAGGCATTTTGACCAATACCGGCATCAATTGCTAACATAATTTCATGGGGTGCAGTCGAATCCAATTTATTAATGACTCGCCGAACTTTTTTCAACTCTTCCATGAGATTATCCTGGGTATGTAATCGCCCGGCAGTATCTGCAATCAGCACATCAATACCACGCGCTGTTGCCGCTTGTAGGGCATCAAAAATGACCGAAGCAGCATCCGCTCTATTATGTTGGGCAATCACCGGGACATCATTCCGTTCTCCCCATACTTTTAATTGTTCAATGGCTGCCGCACGAAAAGTATCTCCCGCTGCGAGCATAACTGAGCGTCCCTCTGCTTGAAAGCGTTTAGCCAGTTTTCCAATTGTAGTCGTTTTTCCGGCTCCGTTGATGCCTACCATTAAAATAACAAAGGGCTTGCTATTATCTTTAGGCAAAACCAGTGGATGTTCAACCGGCTGCAAAATAGCTTGCATATCTTCATGCAAGGCTTGAAATAAGGCTTCAGAATCAGTTAGTTGTTTTCTAGCTACCCGATTTGTCAAATCTGTAAGCAAGGTATTAGTTGCATCAACTCCTAAATCGGCAGTGAGTAGCAAAGTTTCAATTTCTTCAAGCAGATCATCATCAATCGCCTTTTTGCCCAAGACTAAATGAGCCAATCCTGCTGTTAAATTTTCACGAGTTTTGCTTAATCCTTGTTTTAAGCGAGCAAATAAACCCTGTTTTTTAGGTGTATTTGGTATTTTGGCAGGTGTATTTTCTTGAGGTGAGTCAGTTTTTTTATTGAATCCAAACATTAGCTATATAGAATTAACAATATGAATTAGGATAGACTGAAAATTCAAGTTTCAACAAAAAAATCAGATTTTTTTCAAAAATTTTTAAGTCGCCTTTAAAGCGGGAAACTTGAACATCAAGTTAAATAAATATTATAATATAGATTGAGATGTCTTATAAATCAAGTGAGATAATAAACCTTGAAAAATAATGCGCTAACAATACTAATAGGATTATGTTTTTTAACATTGATTTTGAATATGGGCTTAACAGGATGTGGTAAAAAAGGCGATTTAGTACGCCCTATACCGACGGAAAAACAGCCACTGAATAATTGATAACTGATAACTGATAACTGATAACTGAAAAAATGGACTATTTTAATTATCATAATGATATACTACATGCTGAAGGAATCAATTTAACAACACTGGCAGATACTTATGGTACGCCTTGTTATGTTTATTCCCGTGCCACACTTGAACGACATTGGTATGCTTTTGATAAAGCTTTCATAAATCATCGTCATCTGATTTGTTATGCAGTTAAGGCTAATTCTAATCTGGCAGTATTAAATGTTCTAGCCCGTTTAGGTTCTGGATTTGATATTGTTTCCGGGGGTGAGTTAGAACGGGTATTAAGGGCAGGAGGGCAAGCTGATAAAATTGTTTTTTCAGGCGTAGGCAAAACAGTGCTAGAAATGCGCCGTGCTTTAGAAGTGGGCATTCGATGCTTTAATGTTGAATCGGAAGCGGAATTGCAGCGTCTTAATCAGGTGGCTGGTGATATGAATCTGTGTGCGCCTGTCTCATTGCGTGTCAATCCCGATGTTGATGCGAAAACGCATCCCTATATTTCAACCGGTTTAAAAGAAAATAAATTTGGTGTTGATGTCAACATTGCCACCGACGTTTATAGGGAAGCAGCCGCTTTACCTCATTTACAAGTGATCGGTATAGATTGTCATATTGGTTCACAATTAACTGACATCGCCCCCTTTGTAGATGCATTGCAACGCTTAATGGTTTTAGTAGAAACTTTACAGCAAAAGGGCATCCATTTACAACATATTGATATTGGTGGTGGCTTAGGTGTGCGTTATTCCAATGAAACACCGCCGACACCGAAAGAGTATGTACAAGCACTTAATCAAGTATTAGGCAATACGCCTTATGAAATTATAGTAGAGCCAGGGCGAGCCATTGCTGCTAATGCTGGCATTTTATTAACTAAAGTTGAATATCTCAAAAAAACAGCCAATAAACATTTTGCCATCGTTGATGCTGCAATGAATGATTTAATTCGCCCAGCGTTATATAATGCTAAACAGGATATCTTACCTGTACAACTGAGACAAGATGAAATAATACAAAACTATGATATTGTCGGACCCATCTGTGAAACAGCCGATTTTTTAGGAAAAAACCGGTCATTGGCTTTACGTGAAGGCGATTTATTAGCCGTGCGAACTTGCGGTGCTTATGGATTTACCATGAGTTCCAATTATAATACTCGCCCTAGGGCTATAGAATTAATGGTTGATGGTGAACATGTGACTGTGGTACGCCAACGGGAGACAGTGAACGATTTATTAGCATTAGAAAATGTTTAAAAATTCGATTTTTTAGAAAAATCTGATTTTGGCAGGATAAAACTTTTTTGGCTAACTATAGAATAAGGATTAGATATGAGTAGTTCTTGGAGTTACGAAGGCAAAACCGGTCCACAATATTGGGACTGTTTATCTGAAGAATATGCTTTATGTGGCAGTGGTCAACAGCAAGCACCGATTGATATTACCGAAAGCATTAAAGCGGATTTACCTCCGCTAGAATTTAATTATAGCCCAATGGGGCTAATCATTGAAAATAACGGGCATAGTGTTCAGATAACCGCCGATAAAGGAGGGTTTCTGAAAATAGGTGATAACGCTTATCAATTGCTGCAATTTCACTCCCATACGCCCAGCGAAGAAGCTTTCAAGGGAAAACGGGCTGATATGGTTATCCATTTTGTACATCAAAATATCCAGGGTCAACTGGCGGTTGTCGCACTGCTTTTAAACGTGACAGAAACGCCTAATCCCGTGATTGAAACCCTGGTGCAAGCGATGCCTAAAACACCTGGGCAACCTCAAGAACATGATGTACAAATAGACATTAACCAATTACTCCCAAAGGATAAAAATTATTATACCTTTGAAGGTTCCTTAACGACACCGCCTTGTAGTGAAGGTGTCAAATGGATTATACTCAGGCAACCCATTTCGATTTCAGCGGCGCAACTTTCCCTATATCATGCTGTGCATCCTCAAAATGCTCGCCCATTACAACCGTTGAATGATCGTAAGGTGTTTTCTTCTGATTAATTTTTAATAGACTTTAATGCGAATGTTAATTTGAATTTCGCATTATTCATTAAATAACTGTAGGGGTAATCCCTTGTGGTTACCTTGAAGTTTCCTATTCCTAAACCAACCTTGGAGCAAATTAATGAAGTATTTGAGTGGATTGATATTTTTAGCGATTGTAGCCTATTTCGCCTTGCCTTATTACCATCTTTATCAAATCGACAACGCTGTCGTCAATAATAATCACGCGGCACTTGAAGAATTGATTGATATTGAAGAGGTACGTAAGGTTCATAAAGAAAATGTCGAATGGCAAATTAACAACACCGGTCCACAAGGTATGGTAGCTGATGCCATGCGTAAAGGCGTAAAAGTATTGGGCGACACCGCCGTCGATGCTGTAATCGATGTCAATTGGATATTGACTCGTTTGCATAAAACGCAAGGTTCCCTTTGGCAACAGCTAACTTTTGCCTTTTTTGAATCCCCCACCCGTTTTACCATCAGACTCGGTCAATTAGGGCAGGATCCTGTTCATATCCAAATGACTATGCAAGATTGGTATTGGCGCGTGACAGCAGTTTACGAATAGCCTATTTTTATAACTAAAAATCCGATTTCTTCAGAAATCGGATTTCTTAAACTGATTATGACATCCATGTCCAATGACAGCTTAGAACAATTGCGCTTTCGTCTTGCGAAATTTGCCAAAGTGCGCGACTGGGATCAATTTCACTCACCTAAAAACCTATCGATGGCTCTGATTGCAGAAGCAGCCGAACTGGTTGAACATTTTCAATGGTTAAGTGAAGCACAAAGCAATCAATTATCGCCTGATAAACTTAAGGCAGTTAGTTATGAATTAGCCGATGTGTTGATTTATCTTATTCGTATCGCTGATAAACTTGATATTGATTTAATTGCCGCTGCCAATACTAAAATCCAAATTAACGAAACTCGTTATCCCGCTGAACTGGTGAAAGGCGATGCTCGTCGCGCTAGTCAAAAGTAGGCTCCAAAGAAATCCGATTTTTCCAAAAATTTTTCATAAGTTTAACTTTTCTCTAAAAAGAAGGCGTGAAAATAAGATGTGAAGGTTGAGTTTTTTCAATAGCGGCTTTTTCCTGAATACTGCGCGTGATTGAAGCTTGCAATGCTAATAATCCTGGATATGTGGGAACGGCTGCCAAGCCTTTTTTAACTAAGGATAAACTTTCCACCAACTTACCTTCTTTATATTGGGAATTTGCCAATTGTTCATAGCGATGAGCAATCTGCAGTAAGCCATTTTTTGCGGAAGGATTTTCTTGTGCAATCCTTAACACATTTCTATAAGTTTGATAGGCTGCTTCAAATTGTGCGGCTTTAAAATGTTCTTTGGCTATTTTTAGCAAATTTTGTACCGTGTTATCTGGCTTATGTGGTTTTTCCTGTTTTAAAGGAGTCGAAGGCTCTGTGACGTGATGATTGGTTGCCAGGGGTGTTTTTTGAATTTGAGCCGACGGTGTTTGTTTGACGACAGGTTGTTGGGGAGCTGTCGTTTGAACTATTTTTTTCTTAGCTTTTACAAGGTTTTTATGGAGAGCTTGTAAACCGGCATGTGTCGGTAAAACTTTTAATCCTCTTTTAATAAAAGCTAATTTTGTTTGTTTATGATATCGACTTATTCGTGCCAATTGTTCATATTTATTAGCAATTTTTACCAATCCTGCTTGAGCTTGGAGATTATCAGGTGCCATACTGAGTATTTTTTGATAAGTTTCATAAGCATTATCATCCGCAGGCGTTGTTAGGCGTAATGCAGATAACTGATGATTCGCTTTTTTGAGCAATCGAGCCATTTTTTGTTGTTTTGCCTGTTGGGCTTCCAATTCCAATTGACGTAGCCTAGCTTGTTTAGTTTTCATCTCCCGTTCACGTTGCCTGGCTAGTTGAACTTCCAATTCCAATTGACGTTGCCTCGTCTGTTTAGCTTTCAACTCACGTTGTTTTGCTCTCTTTTCATCGTTCAACGCATTTTTTAGAGCGAGCAATCCAGGATGCTTTGGAAACACCGTTAATCCATTACTAATGAAAACTAAACGATCTGATAAATTTCCATTTTGGTTCTGCGCTATTTGCATGTAAGTTTCTAACACCCGTCGAAGCCCAACTTGTGCTGATTGATTATTAGGCTCTTGAACTAAGACTTTTTGATAGGTAGTATAAGCTGCTTCTAATTGTGACATGGCTAAATATTGTTCAGCTTGGTTTAATAACTTCACTTTTAATTGGGTGGTACGAATATGGTTTATTTCTACAGCTAATTCTGCCTTCACGCTTTGCTCCATAGCTAATAAATCGGCATAAGTTGGCATAGCTGATAAACCTTGTTTAATTATTTCTAAACTTTCTTCCCATTGCCCAGCCGCGCTTGTTTTTTTCGCTTCAAAAAAATAGTGTTGAGCGATTTTAACTAATCCCGCTTTAGCTTGTGCATTATTCGGTGCATCAGTGAGAATTTGTTGATAAGTTTCATAAGCATTATCACCATTTGGTTGAATTAATTTTTCATGGGCTAACTGATTTTTAGCCTGTAGCAATAATGGAGCCAAATCAACTGTTTCCTTTTTCAAATAAAAGAATAAACTACTTAATATTATCAAAAAAAATAATATGCTTATTAGAACAAATTTTTGACGAGGACTATCATCTGCTTGATGCTTACTTTGCAAAGGCTGATTTGATATTAAAGGAGGGGGGGATTCTACATTCAAAGGCACTTGCCCCTGTAAAGCGGCTTTAAAGGCAAAAACAGTTTGAAAACGTTCTTCATGTTTAATGGCTAACGCCCGCATGATAGCATCATTGACTGAAGTAGACATTTTGACACCAAGCGTCACCGGTGCAACTAAGCAATCTTCACAAGATCGATCCGTTGCTGCCGGCGGTAAAATACCGGTCATCATCAAATACAACAAGGCACCACAGGCATAAATGTCTGTCCACGGTCCTATTTTGCCCTTACCGGAATATTGTTCGAGAGGTGAATAACCATGTTTAAGTACTAAATCTAGACTATGACTATGTTCACCTACAATATGCCGTGCCGCACCAAAATCAATTAAGATAGGTGTACCCGTATTTAGAATACGAATATTTTGTATAGAAATATCACGGTGATAAATGTGTTGAGCATGAATTAAAGCTAAAGCATCAAGTAAAGGCAGGATAATCGCTAATGCCTGTGGAACAGATAGATGCCCCCCGGCTTGACTTAACCTATTTTCTGGACTTAAGCCCTCCAAATAATCCATAACCATATAGCCTGTTTGATTATCTTCAAAAAAATTAATTACCCTAACGATATTTGGATGATCAAATTTAGCTAAATTGCGAGCCTCATCAATAAACCACTGTAATCCTTTATAAAAAGTATTTTCTTGTTTTTTGACGGGGATAATATTTGAAGTTTGAACATCACGGGTAGCAAATGCGACGGGTAAATATTCTTTAATGGCTACTTTTTTTTGTAACCATAAATCTTGCCCAATATAAGTGATACCAAATCCCCCTTGCCCCAGGGTCATTCCAATCACATATTGATTTTTTAGAATCGTTCTTGGTTTAAGATATAATGGATGTGCTTGATATTGACGTTCATTGTAGCCACAGGCGGGGCATAATAAGTTATGTCCTTTGTGTTGCATACAATTAATACAAAGTCTTTTGAGTTTAGATATCTCCACCGCCATTTTATTATTCATAATGATTTTGTGTACAAGAAATACTATTTTTTCAAAAATCGGATTTCTTAAACGGGTTAACTTATTTTCACACACAATATAAAGTTTAAAAAACCAAAGGGGTAATTTCAAAATTAAAAATGTTTAATATACTTGTGCTACACGGTCCCAATCTCAATTTATTAGGTAAGCGTGAACCAACACAATATGGTAAGAGCACTTTAGCAAGCATTAATCAACAACTTGTTGAAATGGCACAAGCTGCCGGTCATCAAATGACTACTTTTCAAAGTCAGGCAGAGCATGAATTAATTGAAAAAATTCATGCTGCACGCCATAAAAAGGTTGATTTTATTTTAATCAACCCAGCTGCTTTTACCCATAGCAGTATAGCTTTACGCGATGCTTTATTAGCTGTTGCTATTCCATTTATTGAAGTGCATTTATCCAATATACATGCCCGTGAACATTTTCGGCACAAATCTTACTTTTCAGATATTGCCGTTGGTGTTATTAGCGGACTTGGGGCGCAAGGATATACCTTAGCTTTACAAGCCGCACTTTTTATTTTATCGAATGAGAAAGAGCCTCATGGATATTCGTAAAATTAGAAAACTCGTAGAATTGATTGAAGCATCTGGGGTAACTGAGATAGAAATTCACGAAGGTGAAGAATCGGTACGTATTAGCCGTTATCCAAATTCTACGCAGGTGATGGCACAACAAACGATGCTACCTTCGCCTGTGATGCAAGTGGCACCAGCGTTACCGGTGACACCCCCACTGCCTGAGCCAACTGACGTAGAGCCAGAGGGACATATTATCAAGTCACCAATGGTTGGCACATTTTATAGGGCTTCTTCTCCTAGTAGTAAAGTTTTTGTTGAAGAAGGGCAAATGGTTAATGAAGGAGACACCTTATGTATTATTGAAGCCATGAAAATTCTTAATCAAATCACGGCTGACAAGGCGGGTATTGTTTCTAAAATTTTAGTAGAAAACGGTGCCCCGGTAGAATATGGTGAACCATTATTTGCCATTGAATAATAATTTATTAGTTATCAGTTATCAGTCAAAAAAACCTAACTGATAACTGATAACTGATATGAGGTTAAAGTACATGCTGTCTAAAATCGTTATTGCCAACCGAGGTGAAATTGCTCTACGCATTCTAAGAGCCTGTCGAGAAATGGGCATTAAAACTGTCGCGGTACATTCTGAAGCCGATAGAGAAATCAAACATGTACGACTGGCTGATGAATCAGTATGTATAGGTCCACCTCCTTCGGCTAAAAGTTATCTCAATATCCCTGCGGTCATTAGTGCCGCTGAAGTGACTGATGCCGTCGCTATTCATCCTGGTTATGGCTTTTTGTCGGAAAATGCTGATTTTGCTGAACAAGTTGAAAAGAGCGGGTTTATTTTCATCGGTCCGCGTCCAGATACCATTCGTTTAATGGGAGATAAAGTCTCCGCCATTGCTGCAATGAAAAAAGCCGGCGTACCCTGTGTCCCTGGCTCCGATGGTGCCCTTGATGATGATATGGATAGAAATCTCAAATTGGCAAAGAATATTGGTTATCCAGTCATTATTAAAGCGACTGGGGGAGGCGGTGGACGTGGAATGCGTGTCGTTCGTAGCGAAGCGGCATTACATAATGCCATTTCTTTAACTCAAAGTGAAGCAGCGGCTGCCTTTGGTAATAAGCAAGTGTATATGGAAAAATACCTTGAAAATCCACGTCATATCGAATTTCAAGTTTTAGCGGATAGTCATGGCAATGCCATTCACTTAGGCGAACGCGATTGCTCTATGCAGCGTCGTCACCAAAAAATGATCGAAGAAGCACCTGCCCCCGGTTTGACTAAAACAATACGCAATAAAATGGGAGAACGTTGTGCTCAAGCTTGTCGAAATCTAGGCTATCGGGGAGCCGGTACCTTTGAATTTTTATATGAAGAGGGAGAATTTTATTTCATTGAAATGAATACTCGTTTACAAGTGGAACACCCCGTGACGGAATGGATAACCGGTGTTGATATTGTACGCGAACAACTGCGTATTGCCGCCGGCGAACCATTGAGCTATAAACAAAAAGATATTCATTTTCAGGGACATGCGATGGAATGCAGGATCAATGCCGAAGATCCAGATAGTTTTTTACCTTCACCAGGTGTCATTTCCCGCTTCCATGCACCGGGTGGTCCAGGGGTACGTGTTGATACGCATATTTATAATGGCTATCGTGTGCCGCCCTACTATGATTCCATGATTGGTAAACTCATCGTTCATAGTGATACACGCGAATCAGCTATGGCACGTATGAGGATGGCTTTAGATGAAGTCGTTATTGATGGCATCAAAACCAATACCCCTCTCCATAAAAGATTATTCACCGATTCTAGTTTCCAAGCAGGTGGTATTAATATTCACTATTTGGAAAAAAAATTGGGAATGTGTTAAGTTTAAGTTACTTGAAGTCAGTCAAATTCAGGCGTGTTAGAAATCCGATTTTTTCAAAAAATCGGATTTCTTTAATTTTGCTCACTTACATAGGAGATTCACTTGTCTAATCCACAAATACTGACTATTGACGGTAATGATGCTGCTGCCTACGTTGCACATAAAACCAATGAAGTCATCGCCATCTATCCTATTACTCCCTCATCAGGTATGGGGGAAATCTGTGATGAACGATCTTCCCAGGGAAAAACCAACTTATGGGGTATCGTACCAGAAATCATGGAGCTACAGCATGAGGGCGGTGCCGCAGGTACAGCTCACGGTGCTTTACAAACGGGTGCCTTGACGACAACATTTACCGCTTCCCAGGGGTTGCTTTTAATGATCCCCAGTATGTATAAAATCGCAGGTGAATTGACCCCGATGGTTATTCATGTAGCAGCCCGTGCCATTGCCGCTCAAGCTTTATCCATTTTCGGCGATCATAATGATGTCATGTCTGCTCGCACCACCGGTTTTGCTATGTTAGCCTCCTGTTCACCCCAGGAAGTCATGGATTGTGCCCTGATTGCCCAGGCGGCAAGCCTGGAATCCAGGATTCCTTTTATGCATTTCTTTGACGGTTTCCGTACTTCACATGAGGTAGCAAAGGTTAAGTTAATAGATGATGAAATTATGCGGACGCTGGTAACGGATAAATTAGTACGTAGTCACCGCTCACGCGCCATGACACCAGATCGTCCGGTCATTCGTGGCACCGCTCAAAATCCAGATGTCTATTTTCAAGGGCGTGAAACTGTCAACCCTTACTATGAAAAAGTCCCTGGGATCATGCAATCAGTCATGGACCGCTTTGCAGCATTGACCGGGCGACAATATCGCCTTTTTGACTATTTAGGGGTGCCAGATGCTGAAAGGGTCGTCGTACTCATGGGATCAGGCGCAGAAGCGGTTCAGGAAACTGTCGAATATCTATTAGAGCAGGGTGAAAAGATAGGTATGTTAAGGATACGGCTGTTTCGCCCATTTTCCGCCAAACACCTTATTGAAGCACTGCCTAACACGGTACGTAAAATTGCCGTTCTAGATCGCAGCAAAGAACCGGGAGCTGA
>QNES01000018.1 GCA_003645255.1 Gammaproteobacteria bacterium | reverse complement strand
ATGAGATTTTAATAACTGAAAAAACTTTCAAGCCAAACCTGCCAGGTTTTTTAAACCTGGCAGGTTTAGTATTCGTGTTTAATATAAGAAATAAGGATAAATTTATGAAAATCAACTTTGAAAGGGCAACCACAAGGGTGTGCAGCCTACTAATTGCAATTTTTTCGTTTAAATGTTTTTTGCTCAGATGTTAATGGTCTTATTCCTAAAGATTCCTGGGAGAGTATATTAATACACCGTGAGGGGAGAGATCGTTTATGTTTTTTTGGAATCGCAGTACGTTGCTTGGATGACGATGAGCGTTTTTTTGCCTTTGCAGATTGCGGAGGCTTTGAAGGTGAAGCTCGTGGAATTGTTACGGTGCTTCGCCGTTTTGAAGGTAATGATTTCTGAATAGTTTTTGAAGGTAATGATTTCTGAATAGTTTTAGTGCGTTGCCGTTGTTGCTGCTGTTGCCGCTTTTTTGTTTTTTGCCGTAATTTTGCTAATATCGGTAAATTGGGATTGATTTTAGCTAAGCGTTTAATGTATTTACGTGCGCCTGATAGTTTGCCTTTTTTCAGTGCCTGTTCTACCCATTGTTGGTAGCGTGCTTCAATTTTTATCTTGCCTTGTTTAGCTTCAGCATTATTGGATTGTAGGAGCAAAACCTGGTTATAACAATCATAAGCCGTACCTCCCTTTCCAGTTGTGAGACGATTAGCTTTAAAATGAATTTCACATTGTTGTAATAATGCGACAATTTGATCATCTATTGTGACAGGTTTTGGCGCCGGGTGATGGGGTATTTGTTCTAATGGTATTGCCTTTTGGACCGTTTTATGAGGTATGTTGTTATTTGAAATAGTTTCTAACTTAGGTATAACTGGAAGGTGTTTATCCAAACTAGGTTCCAATTGGGGAGAAATCAGGGTTTGGTTTATCATTGGAGGCGATGATCTGATTTCAGTGCTTGGTGCAGATGCTTTAGTATATTCAGAAGAGTACTGATGCACCGAATATAATACGATAAAAATCAGGAAAAGAAATGAACCAATACGCCAGGGGGTAATGATATTTCTTTTAGGATCATGTATTTTAATCCAATGCTTACCAAAAATGGTAGTTTTGTGTAAGTAATTAAGATTTAATTTTTTAGGATACATTTTTCAACTTTTTTTAGCTAAAGTATCCTTAAGGATACTCGGCAATGGGTATAGTCGGTTTTAACCGACTTTAAATACTGAAAAAGCTTTAGCGACGAGATTGTTAATGTACAATATTATTTTATAGAGTTTCTTGCAAAATTATAAATCTATTCGAGGTTTCAGAAATTTAAGTGGCAAGCGAGTTTTGCAAGAGCCTTTATAATAATCCGAAAACCAGCCCGCGTGGCATCAATTTTTATTTTTTAAATATTATCATCATGAACACACATTTTTTAAAAACCATCTTAACAATATTAATGATACTGAGTTCCACAGTATTAGCTCAAAAGCCCCAATTAAAATTTCAGCATCTCTCACTTGAGGATGGCTTATCGCAAAGCACTGTCTATACTATCTTACAAGATAGCAAAGGCTTTATGTGGTTTGGTACGCAAGATGGGCTAAATAAATATGACGGTTATCAGTTTACGATTTATCGCCATGATCCGCAAAATGCTAATAGTTTGAGTCATAATGAAGTATTTTCCCTTTATGAAGATAAGACCGGAACATTGTGGATTGGTACCAATAACGGACTCAATCAGTTTGATCGGCAACAGGATCAGTTTATCCATTACTTTCAAGAGCCGGAAAATCCCAATAGTATTAGTCATAATACCGTCTGGTCAATTTATGAAGATAAGGCTGGTATGCTGTGGGTGGGTACCAATGGCGGGGGGCTTAATCAGTTTGATCGTCAGAAAAATCAGTTTGTGTCATTTCAGCACGATCCCAAAAATCAGGATAGCCTAAGTCATCAGTCAGTTTGGCCTATTTACCAGGATAAAAAGGGTATCTTATGGATTGGGACTGATGGGGGTGGCTTAAATCAGTTTGATCACCTGAAAAATAAATTTAAGCATTATTTGCCCAATGCAGTAGATATTGATAGTTTAAGTAATGTCATTACTTCTATTTACGAAGATGGGAACGGCACCTTATGGATTGGAACGAGTAAGGGGCTTCATCAATTTGATCGGCAGCTTAAAACCTTTATCCATTACTTTCACGAACCCAAAAATCAGGATAGCCTAAGTCACCGTGCCGTCTGGGCGATTTTGGAAGATAACCTGGGTCATCTATGGATAGCGACTGATGGAGGGGGGCTTAATTTATTTGATCGCCAAACAAATAGTTTTGTGCATTACCAGCACGATCCGCAAAATCCGAGCAGTTTAGGCGACAATGCTGTTTTATCACTTTATCAAGATCGCGCGGGTACAATGTGGATTGGCACAGGAGGTGGAGGGGTGAACTACTTTAACCCGCAGCCAGAAAAGTTTGCCCATTATTTTCACGATTCGCATAATGTGAATACTTTGAGTAATAATTATATATTATCAATCCACGAAGATCGACAAGGTATATTGTGGGTAGGTACACAAGGCAGTGGTTTAAATCGCTTTGATTCTAAGCGGCAAAATGTCACCCATTACCAGCATGATCTGCAAAATCCTAATAGTTTAGCGCATAATGATGTCTCATCTATTTATGAAGATAGCCAAGGCGTTTTGTGGATTGCTACTTATGGTGGCGGTTTAAATCAATTTAACCGTACTAAAAATAAGTTTATTTCCTATCAGCATCATGCGGATAAACCTAATAGTCTGAATAGTAATTATGTCTTATCCATTTATGAAGATAGCACCCAAACACTGTGGTTTGGTACACGAAAAGGATTTGACCAATTTAACCGTCAAACGAACCAATTTATCCATCATATTCATGATCCTCAGAATCCTAATAGTTTAAGTCATAATACGGTTGCTTTTATTTACGAAGACACAAAGGGGATATTGTGGATTGGAACTTATGGCGGTGGCTTAAACCGCTTTGATCGCCAGCAAAATACTTTTATCCGTTATCAACACCATAAAAATGACCCCACCAGTTTGAGCTACAACGAGATTGCCAGCATTTACGAAGACAAAACTGGAACGTTATGGATTGGCACCCTGGGTGGCGGACTCAATAAATTTGATCGGGAAACAGGGCATTTTCACGCTTACCGTGAAAAAGATGGTTTAGCAAATGATATGATTTATGGGATTTTAGCCGATAATCAGGGCTACCTTTGGCTATCTTCAAACAAGGGCATTTCTAAATTTAATCCAAAAACGGAACAATTTAGAAATTACGATGTTTTAGATGGCTTACAAAACAATGAATTTAATACAGCAGCTCATAAAAACCCGCGTGGCGAGCTATTTTTTGGTGGTATCAATGGCTTTAATGCCTTTTACCCGGCGCAAGTTAAAGATAATCCCTATATTCCCCCTATTGTCGTAACGGATTTTAAAATTTTCACGAAATCCGTACCATTCGGAAAAAATTCGCCCTTGCAACAACACATTAGCGAAACAGACAAAATAACACTGTCTTACAAACAATCATTTTTTTCTTTTGAATTTGCGGCATTAAATTTTATACAATCTTCAAAAAATCAATATGCCTATCAATTAGAAGGGCTTGATAGCCATTGGAATGAGATAGATAGTCGCCACCATGCTTATTATACTAACGTTCCCCCTGGTCATTACACTTTCCGCGTTCGGGGTAGTAATAATGATAATGTTTGGAATGAGCAAGGTGCTGCTATCAAAATAACCATTTTGCCACCACCTTGGAAAACCTGGTGGGCTTATACCTTATATATCCTAATTATTTTAGTGATTATTATTTATTATATTTGGCTCCAAAAGCAAAAATTACGAGAAAAGCAGCAAGAATTAGAGTATGAAAAAGCAATGGCTGCCAAATTAAAAGAAGCCGACAGGTTAAAAGATGAATTTTTAGCAAATACTTCCCATGAATTACGTACTCCGCTGAATGGTATTATTGGTATAGCCGAATCTCTAATTGACGGTGCCACCGGTATTTTAGGCAAAGCGACTCACACTAATTTGGGAATGATTGTATCTAGTGGTCGCCGCCTTCTTAACCTGGTTAATGATATTCTAGATTTTTCTAAATTGAAAAAGAAAGATTTTGATTTGCAACTGAAAGCAGTAGATATTCGTACCATTGCTGAAGTGGTGTTAGCGTTAAGCCAACCACTGATTGGTCACAAAAAGGTGGAATTGATTAATGCAATTGATTCTAATCTACCCCCCATCAATGCTGATGAAAATCGGATTCAACAGATTTTATATAATTTAGTAGGCAACGCCATTAAATTTACGGATAGCGGCACAATTACAGTTTCAACTGAAGTCATCATGAATAATCAACTTCATGAAAAGCAGATGAGTGACTCATCCCTAATGCCAAATGCCCAATTAGCGATTACGGTATCTGATACAGGCATCGGTATTCCAGCAAAAAAACTGAACCGCATTTTTGAAGCTTTTGAACAGGCTGATGGTTCAACGGCTAGAATTTACGGCGGGACTGGATTAGGATTAGCCGTCACCCAACAATTAGTCAATTTGCATGATGGTCAAATGAACGTTCAATCGCAAGTGGGAGTGGGTTCAGACTTTAGCTTTACGCTACCGATTTCTGAAGATAAAGTAACAAAGCCCTCATCTCAATTATCTGTTTCTCACCAATCGCCCTTTTTAGAAACCAATACTGTTGAATTGAATTATGAACTCACAGAAAGCGATGTACAAGCCAAGATTGATAAGATTGAGAAAAGAGATGAGCTAATCTCTTCAAAACAGGTCTCTTCAAAATTGGAAGGTCAATTTAACATTTTGATTGTTGATGATGATCTGGTTAATCGGCAAGTACTCCTCAATCAATTGTCATTAGAAAAAAACTATTATCTCAATCAGGCAGCTTCCGGCTTAGAAACCTTAGAATTTCTTGAACAGGGCTACCAACCGGATTTAATTCTACTTGACGTGATGATGCCCCATCTCACCGGCTATGAAGTCACCCAAAAAATCCGTGAAACCAAAACTCCCGATGAATTACCTATTATTTTACTCACCGCAAAAAATCAAGTAACCGACTTAGTCACCGGTTTAGAAAGCGGTGCAAATGATTATTTGACTAAACCTGTTTCAAAATATGAATTGCTCGCGCGTATAAGAACCCATCTTAACCTCTTGCAACTTAAACAAGCCAGATTAGAAGCAGAAGAAAAACTGCGTTATGATGCCACCCATGATCAACTCACCCAACTATTTAATCGCAAGGCTTTCACCACCCACTTAACCGCAGCCCTCGAAAAAATACCCAATGAACCAGGCAAAAACGAAGTAACCCAATTCCCAATCCCCTTTGCAGTGCTATTTGTCGATTTAGATCGCTTTAAAATTGTCAATGACAGCCTGGGGCACTTTGTAGGCGATCAATTACTCACCAAAGTTGCCAAACGTTTAAACCATATCGTCAGTGAAAACGATCTAGTCGCCCGATTTGGTGGCGATGAATTTGCCATCATATTAGAAAAAATCTCTGATTTAACGAATCTTGAACAGCGCGTTGATAGCATTCAAAAACATTTAAGTCAAGCCTATCAATTAAAAAACGAAATATTTAATACCACAGCCAGTATTGGCATTGCCCTTAGCGAGCCTCAATATAACAACGCCGATGAACTCCTACGTGATGCCGATACTGCCATGTACGAAGCTAAAAAACAAGGCGGCAATAAATCGGTGATTTTTCAGCCTGGTATGCACACCCATGTCATCAATATGCTCAGGATGGAAAGGGATCTACGTAAAGCCTTAGAACGGGAAGAATTTTGTCTATATTATCAGCCCATTATATCAGTAGAAACATTCAAAACGGTGGGCTTAGAAGCATTAGTGCGTTGGCAACATCCTGAACAGGGATTAATTCCCCCAGATTTATTTATTCCCTTGGCAGAAGAAACCGGTTTAATCAAAGATTTAGGTTTATGGGTATTTGAAACAGCCTGTATTCAACTACGCAGTTGGCAAACCCAATTTACACACCACGCCAAACTCGGCATGAACATCAACGTATCACCGGTTCAACTAAAGCAACCTCATTTAGTTCGTCATATTAATGATATTATTACCAAAACCTGTATTGATGGCCCAACTTGCCGTGTCGAAATAACAGAAAGTGCTATGATGCAAAACCCTCAAACAGCACTAACGATACTCAACGACTTAAAAAGTTTGAACGTGCTGTTATACATTGATGATTTTGGAACGGGTTACTCCTCTTTAGGCTACTTACAACAATTTCCGATAGATGCCCTGAAAATTGACAAAAGCTTTATCCAGAAAATTGATGATTCAGAGCAATCAGCACAAATTGTCAACGCCATTATTGCATTAGGAAAAGCATTTGATTTAAAAATTGTAGCCGAAGGTGTCGAAAACAACTTACAAATAAATACATTAAAAGCAGCACACTGTCACAATTTACAAGGCTATTTCTTCTCACGCCCTAAGGATGCCCAATCTATAGAAGCGTTTCTTAAACTTGAAAAACACGATATTGGGTGATTTCTATCAAAAAACGACGTAGGGTGGGTAGAAGCCATGTAGGGTGTGCAAACGTGTTTTTGTGTGCATCGGCATTGAAATTAATCATCAATATCATATTGGTGGGCTAAAACACGTTGCCCACCCTAATCGAACCTTGATGGGAGAACGAATCATTATTGAGCAAGAAGGAAAAGCCGCAGCTGCTATCATCACTTATGTTGATTTACAACGATTTGAAGCAGTAGAAGCCCTTTTAGAAAAAGCCGAACAGGAATCCTGCCTTTGATTCCTTAAACAAATCAGAGGAAGAGATTTATACATTGAAAGACGGTAAGGCGTTTTACGATCTTAAATGGACAAAAACAGTTGTTAGCAACTCCTCTTTTAGTCGTTCCACGCAAGAAGAAGACATATACACTCAGCAGCTTGTTTAACAAACCCGCTGGGAACGCGTCGTCATGTTCTGTTAGCTTATGATTCTCAAATGAAAGACTTTATAATTATAGACACCGAAGGCAAAGATGAATTAACTGAAATCGCTATCATTGATAGCCAGGCAATATCATCTATGAAGCCTTTGTTAAAGACGAATTAAATGCTGAGGGACCCAAAGTCAACGCTAAAAGTCTCAGAGACATTATTGGGGATTTTTTAAACCAAGCGAATGATAAATTAATTATTTGCCATTATGCTGAACACGACATTGGGGTATTGAAAAACAGCTTTAAAAAAGTGAATATCAAATGGCAAAATTTAGAATTTGGTTGCACCTTTGAGCTTTCAAAAAACCATTTTAAAAGTGTTAAAAGTTATTCATTAGAATATTTGAGTCAATTTCTTAATCTAAAAGTTGACGAAAAACTGTTTAATCAAAACTTTGCGCATAGTGCTAGATATGATGCCCTGTTCACTTATCAACTTTATATCAAATTAATGTTGCAAATCATGTTGCCACCTAATCCATTTGGAACCAGTCGGGTTGATACCCCTTTTCAGGATCATGTTGATTTAAAAAGCATTTATCAAGATGAATTTAAAATTTTGAAATCTATTCTCGTGGAAATAAAGCATGATCCAAACAATCAAAGTAAAGGTGCTGTTGTCATCGGTGAAGCGGGCAGCGGCAAAACCCATTTGATGATGAGACTGGCAAAAGAATTACTCAACAGTCATCGCCTTCTCTTTATAAGACAACCGAATAATCCTAACGCGGTTTTATATCATATTTATAGCAGAATCTTGGAATCCTTTGTGGAAATGATTCCGTCAAGCCATTATTCTCAATTGGAATATTTACTTGCCCGAAGTTTCTCTAAAATAACCATTGATTTTCTGAATAATAAGGAGCATCTCACACAAAACCAAGCCAAAATTTTAGACACACTCTCGCCAGAGCCACTAAATATATACAACCTGTTAGGGCATGAAAACTCAGATCGAAAAAGAAAGAATTGGCAATGGATTGAAAAATTAACCCTGGAATGGTGGAGCAAAACTTATGGATTTGGGGGCTATGCCATCGCCATCATTAAAGGGCTAATCAAATTTTGTAGTTATTCCACTCCCCTAAAACGAGAATTAGTCAGAAAATGGTTATCTGGCAACCAATTAGAACAAAGTGAATTAGAACAAATTAAATTAGAAAACTGGGCGGATGAAATCAGTCAAGAAGATTTTTCGCTAGAAGCCATCAGTGTCTTTAGTAAACTATCCATTGTCGATGAACCATTAATTATCATTTTTGATCAATTGGAAGGGCTAAAATACCACGAACAATTACTCTCAAACTTTGGCGAAGCCATAAAAGAAATATTCACTCACGCGCCTAACTGTTTGATTATACTCAATTTATTTCCAGATAGATGGCAACATTTTAAAAACTTCTTCAATGATGCCATTGTGGATAGGGTTTCCCAATATGAGGTAAATTTAAACAAACCAACTGATGATCAGTTGATATTGATTTTAGCGTTAAAAGCGCAAGCGTCAGATATTGAGCTAAAAGCCCTTTTTACTCAAAAAGAGTTAAAAGTGATTTTAAATCAAAACTCAATCAGGGCTGTTTTAAATTGGGCTTCCCATTACTACAGACATAAAGTGGATGGCATTCCCTTGCCAAAAAGCATGAGAAGCTTTGAAGATGAAATCAGACAAGAACTCAAAAAGCTGAGAGAAGATGTCGCGTGGTTAAAACAAGAAATCTTATGTATTCAGGAGCCTAAAATGGCACAAACCACAAGCCATTATCAAACAAGCGAGCCAGAAAAGGTGCCACTTCATCAGGAATTGAATGACGATGAAAATCGCATCAAAGTCTATCTCGAAGAACAGAAAGTGCTACTGGAAAATGCCTATCAAAAAAAAGTCATTATCAGCGATTCAGACGATATTGGCAAAGTCATCACCGTTTCCGAAGTCTTTAAAACCGTTAAAAATATAGAAACGGATTACTTGAGACTTGGCAAAAAAAAGCTCCCAGCGCATTTGCTGATAAAAACGCAAAAACAATCTTTTGTGGTTGGTTTTTTACATCAGGGCGGCTCCACCTTTACTTCCAGACTAAAAAACTTTAACCAATTAGTCATAACTTACAAAGAGATACGCTTTGGGCTATTTAGAGATGTCAGAGAATCCGATATTACAGGCAAAGTGGGCATTAACGAAATAGAAAAACTCAATAATGCCCCCAATGGCAAATTTATTTATATGGAGCCAGAAGATAGAGTTTCCTTTGAACTGATTTATAAACTGATAGTTGATATTCAAAACTATGACTTAGAAATTGACTTACAAAAAGCCCTAAGCATTTTGGAAACTTTAAAGAGTGATTATTGGCTTCTCAAGATTTTTAGGGATTAACTTTTGGAACGGCTCTATGCACACAACTCGTAAAGTATGGTGGGTCGGGTTACGTTTTTTTGCTGCGCAAAAAAATCTAACCTGACCTACTTTGCTTATCACCATTAGTGGGGTGGGCAATAACATTGCCCACCAACTGAATTGACAAAGGAGTATTATTAATCATGATGAGAGTAAACATGCCTCTATCAAATGACCGTTTTCCAGAACTCATTAATCGAACCTTGATGGGAGAACGAATCATTATTGAGCAAGAAGGAAAAGCCGCAGTCAAAGTAGGGTGGGCAACGTGTTTTTGTTGCCCACCAATATCTTTCAAATGAAAAGGTGGATTAAACGAGTTTAGAAATTCGATTTTTTGAAAAATTCGGATTTCTTGATTCGCCAAAGTCACAAATTTCAAACCTGACAGGTTTTCAAAACCTGTCACTTATTGATTTTTAAGGTTATTTAATTTTTAGCCTAAAATTATATTTCTTTTAAAATCAATGATTTACAAAAGAAGAACGAGTAATATTTAGTAACTACTCAGGACTTGAGCAAGGGATTGCCCTAGCCTGTCGAAATGGATTATACTCAGCGCGGGCATAAATTTAACTTTTTAAATTAGTTTTTATGTAGGGTCGGCAAGATTTTTTTCACATTTCTGAAATATATAATCAAGTATTCCTAAAACATGACTGATTTCACTCAAAGCATAAGGTAACGTTTCATAAACTTGTCCTGCAAAGCTCAGTTTATAAAATTTCCAAACTTCACCATTAGTAACTATACCATAAACCTCAATTTTTTTACCAA
Organism: Gammaproteobacteria bacterium; assembly: GCA_003645255.1. GTDB lineage: Bacteria > Pseudomonadota > Gammaproteobacteria > Beggiatoales > Beggiatoaceae > QNES01. Next base: position 28,731 of record QNES01000018.1, on the reverse strand, counting down.
GTTGCTCATTATTCCATTGGCAAGCCTGCATTTCAACTAAACATTGAGCTAATCCTTTGTCAAACTTATCTTTTTTAGCTTCGACAACACATAATAATGGGACATCTAAATAAGCTTTTTTCTCTGTTATTAAATAATCAACAAAACCAGTTAGTTCATCACTTTGCAATGGAGCTTCTTTCCAAATTTTGAGATTAAGATGTTGTTGAATAACTTCCTCACAAATTGCATCAATAAGTAGTTCTTTAGCTCTTTCAGAAATATTTAAATCGAAATTTTCAAGTCGTTGCAAACGGATTTGAAAAAATTGACTTGGTTCAAGTGCTTGAAAATCAATACTCCATTTTTGTAAATCATTTAATTTCAATTGTTTGAATGCTTCTTTAGGAGTAAATCTGGAAAAGTTTTTTCTTTTCATATTCTCTTAATTCTCGGTATTGTTGTTTTTTGGAGATTATCAATGAGTTTTAATACTTCGTCTTGAACATATATTTTAGCAATTAGTGAACGTAGGGTGGGTAGCCAAACCCACCTTATCATATGATTTGTCAGATATCATTGATTTATTTTTTAGCCGTGTTTAATCTAGCGGCACCGTCACCAAAGTTATGGATAGCAGTCACGATACGATCTTCTATCTTATCTGCCTTCCAAGGACCACATCGGTTATTGTTCAAAAACAATGCATAGCCATAAACTTTCCCATCTTGACTGGCAACATAACCGGCTAAGGTACTAACACGTCTTAAAGAACCCGTCTTAGCACGAATTTTACCGCGAGCAGGGGATTTAGCTAAACGCTGTGATAAAACGCCATAAGCTCCCATGACTCGTAGGGTAGAAATAAAATCAGGTCCAATATCAAAACGTGAAAATAAACTCGTTAGTACATTTGTGATGGCACGAGTTGTCATACGGTTTTTTCTGGATAAGCCAGAGCCATCTGCTAATACGATCCCCTGCATATTAACATGACTGAGGCGTAAAAATTCTTTTATTAATCTTAAGCCTTCAGCATGAGTCCCGGGGGTACCGTATCGATCTGCGGCGATGGTTTTGACAATTTGTTCCGCCGTCAAGTTATTGGAGTAAGTATTCAATGTCTTTAAAATGATTGATAAAGGATCAGATAAGTGTTCATACCACTCGTTTGCAACAATGGGAGTATGGACGACTTTGGTGCTACCGTTTATTTTGATCCCAGCTTGACTTAACAAAGCACGGAAAGTTTCGGTGGCATAACGCATTGGGTTGTCAACATTCAAGCGGATGATTCTTTCTTTAGCACGTATTGGCAATTTTCCTCTCAGAAGCATTTCAACCGTGCCATGCACCTCTTCACTGCGGCGAACTGATACGGTATTTTTTCCCCGCTTAATGGTTTTAGCGGTATTACGTAAGTTTATATAAGGGAGTGCGGGTTCTAGCCAAGCATTTGGCTTATTTCCTACACCTTGCCCTGGTTGGACATGGATAGCAAGAGAATTATAATTTAAGGATAAGGCACTCAATTTGGCATCATAAGCACGTTGGCTACGTTCCACTTTCCAGTCGGGTGCCCTGTCATATTGGTCAAAAAAATGTGCGTCAATGATAAGGTTGCCAGTAATCTCATTAATACCACTGGCTTTGATTTGTCTCACAATTGGCCAGAGTTTTTCGGTAGAAAGTGTTGGATCACCACCTGCACGAATAATTAAATCACCAAGGAGCATGCCATTTTTCCGTTCACCGCTATATAAAATTTGCGTTTTGAAACGGTATTCTGGTCCTAAGTAATGCAGTGCCGCGGCGGTTGTAATGATTTTCATCACCGAAGCGGGTAATAAGGGCAGTTCGGTATTGTGGGCATAAACGACTTTGCCGCTCGGCATAGCGACTATACTGACAGAAGTTTGACTGTCATCTAAACAACGGGCTTTCAATGCTTTGTCAATATTTTGGATCAGTAATAAGGAGTCTTGTGAATAGGCGGGAGTAGCCAACCACATTAATAGAATGAATCCAAATAAGTATGAACGATAGGGGGAGAGGTTTAACATCATTTCAGTTATCAGTTATCAGTTATAATCTGGTAAAAATATATACCTTGCTTGATAGTTTGGAGTATAAACTTTAGTTTGTGCTTATGCAAAAATAAAGCTTGGATTTTATCATAAGCAAACTGACAGCAATAAATATACCATCATATCAGGCAAGTTAGAAATACTATTTTTTTTCAAATCACGTGTATTCTTTTAAATTTGATGTTCAAGTTTTTGATGGTGAATCCTGTTAGTGTCCAAGCAAAAATAACCTATCTAAAAAATCCCTCCTAACCCCCCTTTAATAAAAGGGGAAACTAAAGGAAAATGTCTATTTTATTTTTTCTTGGACACATAAATATTTTAACATTTTTGTTTTCTTCTAAAGCACTTATTATTAACGGATTTATAAAAATAGAAAATGTTAAAATACTTTTGAGTACCTACTTATATCTTGTTGCAAAAAAATTAAAGGCTTTAAATGGATACCGCATTGCATTAGAAAATTTTTCAGAATCCAAGGGTTCTTTACCGTCAAGCCAATCTTTAATAAGAAATACTGAATAGGAATGCTGCTGGGTTAAAAAATTGAATACTTCATCCGACGTGATACCAAAAGACTTTAACCCAGAACGAGTACATTCAAACAATAGGTGAGGTTGACAACGTTGTAGCAGATTATTAGCACCACGAAAAGCTTCTAACTCAGCGCCTTCTAGATCAAATTTTATAAAATCAATAGTTTTATCCGATGGTACCACATCATCTAATCGTTCACACCTAACCGTTAATTGTTTTACGTCATCACCAAACTTTTGTATCGGCTTGAATCCACAGAAACCTGAGTGATGAGAGTGGAAATAGAAGGCTGTCTCACGGGGGGTGTCACTAAGTGCTATTTGTAGAACTTCCACATTTGGAAATTTGCGTCGTAGCCATTCTACCTTATATGGAATCGGTTCAATAGCAATATGATTACCGTTAGGTGAAAGCTGTAACATTCGATTTAGCATTGAACCAAGATGACATCCTGCGTCAATACAATTCATGGGTTCAATTATCATGCGTTCCATCATCTGATCAATTCGTGAACTTTCCAAGTATATGTCTTTTAATTCAGGATGTTTCCAACGTTTCCTGAAATTCACCATCTTCATGAAAGATTGTACTGGCTGCTGAAGATGTGTACCAATGATAAGGTGAGCAATATAATCTCTCAAGGTATATTCTTTCATTGTCTATCTTTGGGAGTTTTAAAAACCATCGCATTTAAACGACAGCTTTAGTATAAAAAAAAAAGGTTAATGGTTAATTCTACTTTGTCAAATTTAATGTAGGGCTTCTAAAGCTATGCTAATCCATCTGATTAACCAATCATTTTGGTGGATTAGCAAATTTTTAGGAGCCTTACAAGTAATTGCTTATGAAATGTGACAAAGTAGAATTAATCATTAACTATTAATTATTTGTCACTTTTTTCATGTTGATATTGCGTCAGCAAATCTGTTTTAAGCTGGACACCACGCCGAGAAGTGGCCTTTCTCCTTGAATTTCTCGATGTGGTTGGCTTGTCTGCTCCGTTCTCTGTACTTGGAGATTCCATGTTCTGAACAACTTGAGACGGTTCGGTTGTTTCAGCATTTGGTGTCAAGGGTACAGGTGGTTCAATTGGCGCAGTATTCGTGCGAGGTGCTACCTGTGGTGGCTGCTGGCTCACTTCAGGTGCCGCTGCTTCTACTTTACTCTCCGCTTTTGGTTCGTTAGGCGCAACACTGGGTGGTGGCTTTTGATGCGGTGTTTTTTGACTGGGTTCTGTCATCTCTGCCGATATTTTCCGCCCCATATTACTAAAGGCACTGAAAATGAGAATGAAGATAGCACGGATAACATAAAATACTACTTTCACTACCCCAACAATCTTATTAATGACGTTAACAATCGCCAGTATGAGTCCAATGGTGAACATCCAAATACGCAACCATAAAGGTAGCTTTTGTGCTGGTGGTATTGACTCTTCCTGAGTCAAGGCTTCTTCAGTCAATTGCGGTGGGGGCAAATCACCTCCCCCAGTGTTAGTGTTACAGAGTGCATCAGGACCAATACTAATACAACCCAAGGGAATGACAATTAGGGTCAGTAGGGTCGAAATCAGTACCCCAAACAACAAAGAAATCGCCATGCCCTGGAAAATGGGATCCAATAGAATAACAAATGAACCGGCGACTAAGGCAAAGGCAGTAATCAAAATAGGGCGAGTACGAGTTTTACAGGCTAAAATTACGGCATCTTGTATGGGCGTACCTTGTTCTATTTCTTGGATAGAATAATCTACCAACAAAATAGAATTACGCACAATGATGCCCGCTAACGCTATCCAACCTATCATTGAAGTCGCTGTAAATTCAGAACCTAACAACCAATGACCAGGGATAATACCGAGTAGCGTTAGCGGAATCGGTGCCATAATAATAGCCGGTACGATAAAATTACCAAACAACCACACAACGAGTATGTAAATCAGGACCATTGCGACAGCAAATGCTAATCCCATATCTCGGAAAGTTTCATATGTGACAGTCCATTCACCAGTCCACTCAAAACCCGATTGTCCTACGACTTCAGGTGGTCCAACATATCGATCACAGAAGGAGATAACGCCTAAATTGACGCAACCAGAATCGACTAGATTGATGCCATCAGGCGTTTCATAGTCTTTTAATAAGTTTTCAATTTCGAGCATACCATAAATCGGTGCGCTCTGACTATATTCACCGCTTTCCTCATCATAAAGACCAACTGGATCCCCTACAACATACTCAACGGAACGTAAATCCTTTTGGTAATAAGTGGGATCTTGCATCGCTTCAACGAATTGTCCTAGTTCAGCTAGGGGAATTATGCCACCAGTTGGTGTCGGAATAGGCAAATCATACAAACTGCTCAACTGTGAACGTTCAGTCAATGGTACCTGAATAATTAAATAAGTCGGTTCAAGCACATTGCCCTGTTTAATATCACCTAATTTAAAACCACCCAATGCCATCATCAAATTACGGTTGATGGTATCAACGGAAATACCTTGTCGTACAGCTTTTTCAGTATCGACTTCAAAATGCCAGACTTTATGTGGTTCGGGCATGTAATTATCGACATCATCTAAAATTTTAGCTTGTTCAAAGACTTGCGTCATTTTTTGAGCCACTTCGCGACGTGTTTTATCATCCGGTCCATAGACTTCCGCTACAATAGACTGGAGTACTGGCGGACCTGGCGGCATTTCCACTACGGTGATTTTGCCATGACTATTTATCTCTTTAATAAGTGCCTTTAACTCTTTCCTAGCGGCAAGAGCAATTTCATGGCTAGTACGATGTTCCTCAAGATAACATTTAAGTGTTTCCTTATTCCATAAGCTGATACCACAAGCTTTCTTTTCAAGTTGCACATGAATGTCTGCGTGCCAAGGCCGCTGGCGCAAATAATAATGACGCACCATCCCATTGAAATCAAAAGGTTGTGAAGTACCTACATAAGTTTGTAGGGCGATGACTTCTGGAAATTTTACAGGATCACGCAAACGTTCAGCCAGTTGATAAGTTAGATTCGCTGTCACGGGTAAAGCAGTGCCTTCGGGCATATCAATAAAAACATTAAATTCAGGCTTTTTATCCAGTGGCAACATTTTAACTTCAACTGATTTGAAATAAAACATTGAACAGGCGGCAAAAAATGACCCAATCAGCAAAATCAAAAATCCCCAGCCGAGGAGACGGTTACTAAATAAGGGCGGTAAAATGTATCTGAAAAATTTTTCAATTCTTTGGTTTGTTTTGTGTTCTTTAATTTCAGCCCTTTCAAGTGCCGCAATAGAAGGTTTAAAACGCATGGCTAACCAAGGCGTAAAAACAAAAGCTGCAAATAGAGAAAATATCATAGCCACTGAGCCGAGAGCCGGAATAGGCCCCATATAAGGCCCCATCATGCCTGACACAAATCCCATAGGTAACAAGGCGGCTACCACAGTAAATGTGGCTAATATTGTAGGGTTACCTACTTCGCGCACTGCATCGACTGCCGTTTCCGTATCGGTTTCACCGTGAAGCAACCAGCGACGGTAAATATTTTCTATGACTACAATGGCATCATCGACCAAAATACCGATGGAAAAAATCAAGGCAAACAAACTCACGCGATCAATGGTATAACCTAAAATCCAGGCTGAAAACACGGTGATTAAAATCACCACAGGAATGACTAACGTCACCACAAGAGAGGGGCGCCATCCTAATGAGAACAAAACCAAAAAAGTCACTGCCCCCGTTGCAATGAATAATTTTTTAATTAAGCCATTAACTTTGTCATTAGCAGTTTGCCCATAATTGCGAGTCACCTCCACATGCACATTATCCGGAATAACCCCCTTTTTTCTTAGTGAATCAACGTGTGTCAAAATGTCCTTAGCAACTTGGACTCCATTCGTATTAATTTTTTTTGAAATGGCAATCGTAACGGCTGGGACACCATTGACCTCAGGAACTGCGACATCTTGAGCCAGCCAAAAGGTATCATGTTTTTCGTAGGCGGGACCTGAATAATAATTGACCATTTGATAGGCTTCTTTTTCAGGTCCCTGAATAACATTTGCCACATCACGCACATAAACTGGCGCATCTTGAAAAGTACCAACCACCAATTCTTTAACATCTTCTGCGTTGCGTAAAAATCGACCGGTATAAACCGTAAAATGCTTATTACCAGATTCCACCAGTCCAGCTTGAATTTCATTATTAGCTGTTTGTATGGTATTCGCGATTTGCCCGATACTGATACCAAAACCAGACAAATCTTGTGGCTTAACTTCAATAAGCACTTGCTCGGCGCGTCCACCAACCACAAAACTTTGTCCCGTATTATGAATACCTTTAAGACGTTGCATCACCTCTAAAGATAATGTGCGTAAAGCCCCATCGTCCAAATTATCAGACCATAAAGTTAAAGTCACGAGCGGGACATCATCAATGCCCTTTGGTTTCACCAAAGGCTGCATGACACCGGGGGGGACTTTATCCATATTTGACTGTAATTTATCGTAAACTTTAAAAATAGAATTTTCTAATCGCTCACCCACTTCAAACTCGACTGTCACCATGCCCTGTCCTCGTTCAGAGGCGGAATAGACATGTTTGACATCCGGAATTTCACTCATAATGCGTTGCAGTGGGTCAATAGCTAAACTGGCAACTTGTTCTCCTGAAGCTCCAGGATATTGAATAAAAATATCCACCATAGGCACAGAGATTTGGGGATCTTCCTGACGGGGCGTGAACATCAAGCCCATGATGCCCATAAATAGCATGGCGAAGAAAAATAGGGGAGATAGTGGCGAGTGGATAAAAGTTTGCGCCATTTTCCCAGCTATACCTAAAGAATTTTGTGGCTGAGTCTCCATTTCCATCGAAGAATATTGGTCTGTCATGTTAAATTAATAGTGTTAAATTAAAAGTGAAAAATTAAACATGATCGTAACTACTTAGCCTTAGCATGTTTAAAAAAGGAATAGTATTTAGATAGAAGAACACAAATTTTTTTGAAAAAGGGTTACGAGGTTTTAGTTTTTGTACAAAAAAATTAAAACCTCGAATGTGCCTCAAAAAACTTAGCAACCAAAAAAATACTATTTTTTCAAAAAATAGTATTTTGGGGAAAACTCAACGCGAATTTGGAACAACCTCAAAAATTAACAAGGTTTTTTTCTAATTCCCGTTAGAATCACAACAGTATCACCCACTTTTAAGCCACTGAGAATAGTCACATAATCACCAAGCGAGGGATCAAGTTCGACAATGAGTGCAGGATTAATACTTCTACCAAGCCGTATCATACGCCGTTCATATTGATTATCGCTTCTTAAAACACAAACGCCTGGCAAACTTCCTCCACCATTAACTACCGCGGATTTGGGAATTAAAAGTAAATCTTGTTTAGCTGCTCTGACATCTGGTACATCTACTTGTGCATATTGACCTGGACCGACATATCGAGCGTCTTCACTTTCTTTATCTATGGATAAGTTAAATTTAACTTTGACAGTGTGACGTTGTGCATCCGCGATGGGAAAAATTTGCTCCACGGTTACAATTACACGCTCATCAAGCACATCCAATTTAGCGGAAAGGCGTTGTCCTACTTCTAAACCACGAACCAAACGAGCAGGTACATTGACTTCAATTTGCAGTTTTCCGAGATTGGCAAACTTCAACAAAGGTTGACCGGGTTGCACGGTATCACCCACTTCTACCGACTTTTGGATGATAACACCATCAAATGGTGCCAGGCTTTGGGCATCACGTAGTTTAGAATCAATTTGTTCAATGTGTGACTCAGCTTGCAATAAGGCAGCACGAGCATTTTCGATCCGAGTACCATGACTATGGAGTTGAGTGCGACGGTCAAGCCCTTCATCACTTTGTCCAAGAACATCACTAAGGGGCTTGGTAATAAATTGATCAAATAAATGTGGCAATCCCATACCCCCTGGGGCCTTACTAAGAGAATCAGGTGACAAGAGTTCACGCTTGTACTGCATACCCGCATTGCGTAGAGCTAAATCGGCCTGATGCCACTTAGCGACGGCTGAACGCCGTTGAGCAAGTAATTCACTATCATCTAAAGCCACTAAAACCGTGTCTTGTTCAAATGCTTCACCTTCTTCACCCGCAATCTTTTCAATTCGGCTTGGGAGTTGAGCGGATAAGGTAACTTCTTTTTCAGGTATGACTGTACCACTTAAGGTGATGGGTGGACTCAGATCATGAGCACGTACTTCATAATAACTTTCTGCCTTGACAGTCGTGCTTAAAAATATTCCAACAATAGTTGCGATTCTAATAAATTTTTTTAACATGCTATTTTTAATGGTTAATGGTTAATGGTTAATGGTTAATGGTTAATGGTTAATGGTTAATAGACTAGTCCCTTAATAAGCATAAACCCTTGAAAAGACTCAATATCAAAACGATATAAATCAATAACTTAGCTGATTAAGGGACAAGTCTAATGATTAATGTGGAAACTTCGTTACCCGTTAATGCAAAGTACTATTTTTGAAAAAATAGTATTTTTGGCATACTATCCTGTTAAACATTAACCATTAATCATTAAGCATTAAGCATTATTAAGAAACACGCCCCATCACGGTAAAACTCTTTACAAACGGTCCAGCCATGCGTGGCTCTTTGATCATGGCACTGTAATCGCCGGTCTTGAATTTCAATTTACCACTCACATAGGCTGCACCTAAGCTTGCCATACCTAGGCCCTTATCAAGCCATTTTTGCCAGCTTTCGGCTGTGGCACGTAAATCCCAATTAACTTCTTCGCCATTATACGCACCCGCGGATGTGACTTTGCCATTTTCAATCACCAAAATACCTTTGGCACTGTCTTCATCTTTAAACCCATAAGCAATATTGGAGCTAAAATTAATTTTAGCCAATGCGTCAGCCAAATCCTGCTCTTTATTCCATTCTTCCATGTAGCTTTTCATCCAAGCGTCTGAAAATAAATCAGCCATATATGTTTCCTCATTATTAGTTGGGTCGTTTATATTATACTCAGCACTCATCATTATAATAGATGTTCAGAAAAATAATTTGCTTCGGAACAACGTTTCAGACGCAGAAGGGCAATAATAAAGGATTGCACCTACTTTTGTGTTCAAGGTTCAAGTTTTTTGAAGAAAAACTTTAGCCTCGATCATTATTTATCTGAAAAACTATATATAAGTTAAAAATCAAGTCGGGCCATTTTCACAAAAAAGACTTTAAAATCAATCATTTAAATACTTATGTCTCACAATGAATACTTAGTACGGGAACAAATTGAACTTATTATCCACCTGCGTTTTTTGAAAAAAACGGGGAGACATCACTAAGAAAGCTTATTTATAACCGCACTCAGTATATATATATAATAATGTAGGTATGCAAAAGTCTTTCCGATATTTTTAAAAATCGGAGCTTGAAGAACTCTCAAAAATGTTAATATATTTATGCGTACCCACATTATCTTATATATTATTTTTCTAAACAACTAATGATAACATAGTTTTGTGTACTATAAATGATTTTTTTTAAATCAAGTAAGCATGTTATACTGAATCAACTTAAATTTCGTTAAAATTAAACCTTCAAGCTTTTTTGAAAAGTTTAGATCAAAAAAATGTTGAAATATAATTTGTCAAATCTAAATAATTTCACGGCTCACACTAGCTTTACAAACCGAAATAATTAGGAGCTTGTCTACCCAATGCCATTAAGTATCGCTGCGGGCGTTCGCGGTGGTTAGCACCGAAAATCACATAATACGTGGAGTTTTGTAGGGGCTGATCTGCGTGTCAGCCCGATACTTAATGGCATTGGCTTGTCTACCCCTTTAGTGAATTTATTTTTCTGAACATCTATAGTATAAATAAGGTGAAATGAGTTGAAGGGAATGGGAAAAGTTTAAAATCAATCTTAAATAAAAGTTTGATTAATCAATTCTTAATTTACAATTCCTAATTAAGATTTTGAATGACAATTTTATAAATCACAATTATTATCAATAATACTTTTTTTGGGGATGATTTAATAAAAAATTAGGGTATGTCAATGAATAATAAAAATTTAGCTAATAAAATCAACTCGTTATATACTTGTTCTTCATGTTTTTGATGTTATTTAGGTTTTGCATTAATCAATTTTTGAATGTTTAAATAAGAAATGTGCCTAAAATAACTAGGCAACTTTTATTGTAACTACTCAGGGAACCATAAAGGATTGCCTCTACAACAATTTTTATGCTACGTAGTAGGGCAATCACACTTACCGTGCGTAGTTACTTTTTATGAGTGTGATCTCAATTTGATGTATGCTGGCATGATAACTCATTGATTTAAAAGGATTTTAAATATTTTAATTCACAATTGGGGTCACACTCCTTTTTGTTTTTCAGAAGGAGATATTATATTATGAGTTTTATTACAGTTGGTAACGCTTTAGGTTGCACGATTAACTCACATCGTCGAGGTTGGGATGGCGGTATTTGTAAAAATGCTGAAACTTGGAACTGCTCAGCAAAACAACAATTTCGTACCGATTATTGTCAACAAGGCGATCCACGTTGTTACCATATTCATATTTTTGAAGAGGGTAATCCCTATTGCCTCATAGACGATTTAGGCATCGGGTGGTTGCTTGAACCGTATCCAGAGGCGTTGAATAACCAAATTTTACTATTTTGGGGTAAACGTTTTCAAGAACCTCGGGGTATCAGTGATATCAATACCAGGCCCAAAGATTACGTTTTCGGCGCCTATCGTGTGCGTAGCGTTTCTCCACAAAAAATCAATGAGTTTAAGACTCTGTGGCAAATAGAACCTTATCCAGATGGGTGGACACGCTTTCAACAACCCTATATCCTAACTGTCTACTATAAAAGTATCATAGGTGGGGTTTATCTCAAAGAAGTCAATCGTGTGGCGGTGGAAAATATGTTTGAAAAAGCCGCCGAACAAGCCAGCAGTCCTCACCCCAATTGGACCAGTTCCAAAGATGCCGAACGGTTTGAATATTTTCACTCCCATCTACATGAATGGTTTGAAGCAGCTCGTGAAAATGCGTTCAAGATTCAACAAAATATGGTGCGTACCTACACCAGCAGAAGTACATCGTCAGTTCTTAATCGAGGTCCTTTTGTTGATAGTCTAAAAAACTTAGAGCTTAAAAAACCCTCACATCAGGTAGCCACCCCCCTCAAATCCACGCCTAAAAATGGTGTAGCGATTTACCCTTTGATAGAAAAAGAGACAGCTAAAGAAAAAATCAAAACGATTTATAACAAGGAAGTTTTGGATGCAGTCATGGCGGTTTCGCTGACTAAAAATATTCTCATTTTGACTGGCAACCCTGGTGTGGGTAAAAGCAGTTTAGCAATTGATTTAATTGACGATCAGGAACGCAAGCTGATTGTTCCTGTGGGTTCGACTTGGCGAGGTCGTGAAGATTTATTAGGTTATGTCAATCCAATCAGTAATGAATTTGAACCGACGGATTTTACTCGTTTTTTATGTAAAGCTGAAACAGCTTGGCGAAAAAACGACAAACGTACTTTTATGATTATTTTTGAAGAATTTAACCTTAGCCAACCTGAGTATTGGTTTGCGGATATTTTAGTACGTTCGCAATATTCCGATGAACAGGAAAAACTGCGAATGATTGAACTCGGTGGTAAAAGTATCCGTGGCATAACAACTACTGGTAGTAAGGTTTTTATTTCTCCTGCGTTGCGTTTTGTCGCGACGATCAATAATGATCATACAACTTTGTCATTATCACCCCGTGTTTTAGATCGTGCTTCTATCATAGAGCTGACTTTAGAACCAAGATACACCTTAGAACGAATTAAACTTGAACTAGATGAACAACAAATCATGTCAGTAGAGGAATTAGACGCACTGCTCAAGTATAAGAATGGGATGTTTTCCCTACGCGCTGCGGAATCTTTGAAACGTTGTTTAGATAATTTACAAGAGTTGGATATGAACAGCAGATGGGATGCTCTAGATATCGTATTGTTACAACAAGTACTAACTAAAGTCAGATTGATGGTGGGTGATCCAGCGAATGATAGTCTCATGCAAGGTTTGGAAGATTGGAGTGAAAATTATGGTAAGAACCTCCGCAAATGCGCTAGTCTCATTAATAATTGGACAGAGGCTTTAAAAGATGGACGAGATGTCATACAGGCGTAAACTTTAGTTGATGGGTATATAGGGCGAATTTTTGTTATCGCCCTTTTTAAAGGTATACTTTAAACGGTTGAAATTTTAGATAAATAAAACTACTGTGTGCGATAAGAAGAGTGACAAGCCACACAAATAGTGGTGATATTTTGCAAGGTGGCATAAGCCTTTGTCGTCTCACCGGTTCTAGCAATTCGCGCAAATTCATCTACCAATTTGTGCATACTCATACCAATTTTTCGCATTTCAATTGGCATAAATTTACCAGGTCCCATACCCGTACCAGCACCGATTCTTCTATCACATATTTGAATTTCGGCAATCTTAGCGGCATCTTTTAGCTTGTTCTCTGCGAGTAAACCCAAAATCTGATTTAAGGCGATGAGATTGCTTAACATCCTTTGACGCATGATTTTTTTTGCCATTTCAGGCATTTCTACAAATTGACGCACATCATCTGCTATTGCTATTTGATTATCAAGGCTGTTTTGCCCAAAATGCTTTTCCCTACCCTGTTCCATTCTTATACCTGGTCCACAAGGGTCCATTTGTCCACAGAGTCCAGTTCCTTGAACAGTGGGTACGGCGGCATTTTGTGGTGCTTGTGCGAAACTATGACTGCCTATCCAAGTAGATAGGGCTAAAACGACAGTGGCGAAAATACCTAAGATTTTGTTTTTCATAATTTAAGAATTGATATTTCAGGCAAATTATTTGTAGTGGCAAGACTGACTGGTTGCCCTTCGTCAAAATTTTTTAAAAGATAGTCTGTCCATCATATTTTATACCCCATTTCTTAACCATAATTCCCATCAACTCTGGGATAAATAAGGATAGGAAAATAAACATATAAAAACCCAGCAAAAGCAAATATCCAAAAAATTTGAGATAATGTGATCCAAAGTAAATAAAATGAACTATCTATTAAGGGAAAAATAACTCGGATTAGTGCACCACAAAGGAGCAATAAGAAAATCCAGAACAATGAGCGAGGGGGATCAAATACATTTCTGCCCGTATGTCCCAATGAGACACGCGCCATCATACCTATTGTTATCATCCCAATTCCGCCAAAGGCGAAGGCATGAATGGCTAAATAAATGGATACGCCATTCACAATTACTAAGACTTTAAGCGCGAATCCCAGCACAATAAATGCGTAAGCCAAGTAAAGTATCCACAACAAGGGCTTTTTCCAAATACCCGAGGTGTACCAGCCCACGAGTCGAGTACCATGAATTATACATGATAAAGCAGCTAATCCAGCAGTGAGGTAGCTATTAGAATTGTTCAAATCTGCTATTCCAAATAGCCCGAAAACAATTAGATGACTTTTATCAACCCATTTCCAATTTTTTAATTGAACAGAATTATCTAGCCCTCTTTCTATGAAGAAAGGGATCACTTTTCTGCCCATAATAAAAATCAATGAGAGGATCAGGTAAAAACCGGCATACAAACCGTAATGCATACCATTAGGTAACCAGCCATAAGCACCCAGATAAAATACAATATTGCTAATCAATAGCAACAATAATAGCGACACGAGACCAAAACTTTTCCAGTGTTTCGCTTTCAATAGTGGTATTGATAGCGAAATGCTGAGTAAAAGGATAAATAAATTGTCGATAACAGCTATTATCTCTAAAGGCGCGGCTGAAAAAGGCAAAATTCGAGCAAGCACCCAAAGCAAAAATAAAAATAGAAGTGGGTAGCCATGAAGAGTTTGTATACCTGTCCAGTTTTTAACTGCCGTTAATAAAAATCCCGCGACAACGGCTATGCTATATCCAAAAATCATTTCATGAGCATGCCATGTCATGGGGATAAAATAACTGAACTGGATTGTCCATCCTAAATAGTGCATCATCCACACCAACATCGCTAAAAAAGCAAAACTGCTGGCTCCCAGGAAAAATAGCCTAAATCCCAAGTGTAAAAAGGCATATTTACCCACATTTTTTTTGGGTTCCAAATTCATCATGATATTCGCCATTTTAAAAATGTCTCCATTTGTTTGGCTTAAATTTTTAAACCGAGTTAGACTTATCCCTAAATAACTAAAACTCAAAGTGTATATGTCGGGTGGGTAGAGCTTCGCGGCACCCACCTGACAATTAAAAAGGGAAAAGTCTATTATATGAGTAGTTATAAAAAATAACATCAACTTTTAATAAATATTGATAACTGAACACTGATAACTGAAATGACAGAAAAACCTTGGAGTGGGCGTTTTACTGCCCCGACTGATGCTTTTGTTGAGGCGTTTACTGCCTCTGTGAATTTTGATCAACGTTTATATCAACACGATATTATCGGCTCAATTGCTCACGCTCGTATGTTAACGCATGTCAGTATTTTGAGTGAAGCGGAGTGTACGCAAATTGTTGAGGGCTTAACCGAAATTAAAGCTGAAATTGCGCGGGGCGAGTTTAATTGGTCAGTGGCGTTGGAAGATGTCCACATGAATATTGAAACGCGATTGATACAAAAGATTGGAGTGGTGGGTAAGAAGTTACACACTGGACGTTCTAGAAATGACCAAGTTGCAACAGATATTCGCCTTTATTTGCGTGATGAAATTGAATTGATTCAGACTGAATTAACGCGCCTACTCATTGCCTTAATTGAGGTTGCCGAGCGGGAAGCGGATACCTTGATGCCGGGCTTTACCCATTTACAAAGTGCCCAGCCTATTACTTTTGGACATCATTTGTTAGCTTGGTGTGAAATGTTAATTCGTGATAAGGCGCGTTTAGAAGATTGTCTCAAACGAGTCAATACGATGCCCCTGGGTGCCGCCGCTCTTGCAGGTACCAGTTATCCGATTGATCGTCATTATACGGCTCAATTATTAGGCTTTGATACGATTGCCGAGAATTCTTTGGATGCTGTCAGTGATCGGGATTTTGCTATTGAATTTAGTAGTTTTGCTGCTATACTGATGATGCACTTATCCCGTTTTTCTGAGGAATTAATATTATGGTCATCGGCACAATTTCATTTTATTGAGTTAAATGATGCTTTTTGTACCGGTTCCTCCATCATGCCACAGAAAAAAAATCCGGATGTGCCTGAATTAGTGCGGGGTAAAACGGGGCGCGTGTATGGTCATTTAATGAGTCTTTTGACTTTAATGAAATCGCAGCCACTTGCTTATAATAAGGATAATCAAGAGGATAAGGAACCGTTATTTGATACGATTGATACATTAAAAGGCAGTTTGCGCGTTTTTGCCGATATGCTACCAACGATACAGGTGCAACGTGAATCTATGCGTACTGCTGCACAATCTGGTTTTATCACTGCTACCGATTTAGCAGATTATTTGGTACGCAAAGGGGTAGCTTTTCGGGATGCCTATAAAATCGTTGGTGAGGCAGTGCGTTATTGTATTGAAGCTGATTGTGATTTGGCAGCTTTGAGTTTGGATACTTTTCAAAGCTTTTCGCCCTTGATTGATAATGATGTCTATGGCATCTTGACACTTGAGGGTGCTGTTAATGCGCGTTGTCATTTTGGTGGAACCGCACCGAGTCAGGTTAGAGCGGCGGTACAACGTTTGCGTGAACGTTTAGGTATGACCACGAAATAACTTTCCGTTAGTTTCCACCGGTTCCACCGGTGGTAAGTTCAAAAGTCACTTCAAAAGCAAAGTCACAAATCTCACAAGCATTTATGTCATTAATCTGTTATACTATGATTGATACTCATTCATTATAATGTAGGATAAATCTTATGTCGTCAATTTTTATCACTTTGATGATGACAGTTTTACTGTCAGTCTTATCACCACTGGCTTATGCCAGTACACGTCCAGGCAATCTAGCTGATGGAATGAATCCTGGCAGCCTTGAGGTGTTGAAAATCGGGAATGAAAAACCTGATGAAAAAATAGAAATGCCGCTGAAGCATACTGATGTCAAGATTGAAGTTTCTGGCTTTGTTGCTAGTGCTACGGTGACGCAGCATTATCATAACCCTTTTGAAAAGCCAATTGAAGCGGTTTATACATTTCCATTGCCTGATGATGCGGCTGTGGATGATATGCAGATGATGATTGGTGAGCGAACGATTAAAGGGCTGATTAAGCGTAAAAAGGAGGCTCGTGAGATTTATGAGCTGGCACGGGAAAGGGGACAACGTGCTTCGTTGTTAGAACAGGAACGTCCCAATATTTTCACTCAATCCGTCGCCAATATTATGCCAGGCGATAATATCGTTATCACAATTCGCTATGTCCATATTCTGCATTATGCGGAGGGTCATTATGAATTGATATTTCCGATGGTAGTGGGTCCGCGATATATCCCAGGCAAGGTTGCCACTGGGCAGAGTGGTACCGGCTGGGCTGTGGATACTGATGTGGTACCTGATGCTTCCCGTATCACACCGCCTGTCTTAAAACCGGGTACACGCACGGGACATGATATTGCTTTGTCTGTGAAATTGGATGCTGGGGTTGCGATTAAAAATATACAGTCCATTTCTCATGTCATTGATATTAAACCGATTAATTCGCATAAGAAAGAAATCCAAATTCATCGTGCTGATACCTTGCCTAATAAAGATTTTGTGCTACGTTATCAAGTTGCCGGTAAAGCACCTGAAATAGCGACAATTGTTCACCATGATGAGCGCGGCGGATTTTTCACTTTGATGATTCAACCTCAAGAGACTGTCACTGATGAGCAAGTGATTCCTCGTGAGTTGATTTTTATTGTTGATACCTCGGGCTCAATGAGTGGTTTTCCGATAGAAAAGTCTAAAGAAGCGATGCGCCGCCTTATCAAAGGTATGCGTCCATTAGATATATTTAATGTGGTGCGCTTTGCCGGTGATACTGGTACTCTGTGGAAAAAACCTCGCCCTCATACCACCGCTAACGTCAATGAAGCTTTACGCTATGTGGAAAGTTTTCGCGGTATGGGTGGCACGGAAATGCGTAAAGGGATTGTAGAAGCGTTAGCGCAACCGGCTGCTTATGGTTATTTACGCATTGCTTTTTTGCTAACCGACGGTTATATTGGTAATGAGTTTGGTATTTTTCAGGCGATTGAAAAAGAAAGACGCGGTGCTAGGGTGTTCAGTTTAGGTGTAGGTTCCTCGGTTAACCGTTATTTGTTAGATAGAGCGGCTGAAATAGGTCGAGGCGAAGCGTTTTATGTGCGTCAAGATGAAGATAGTCAAAAAGTTATTGACAAATTTTTTCACCGAGTTGATCGCCCTGCCCTAGCACATATTGAAATTGATTGGGGCAATCTGGATGTCACTGAACTTCAACCGGCTAAGGTGCCTGATTTATGGGCAGGGCAACCCATTCGTATTCATGGGCGTTATACCAATGGCGGTAAAGAGACTATTGTGGTGCGGGGTCAATTGGCGAATCGACCTTATGAACAAAGATTGCGAGTGCAGCTTCCTAAAAACGAGCCAGTCCATGAATCCATGGCAACCGTTTGGGCGCGACAAAAGGTACATCAATTGATGAACCAAATGGTACGCGATGGACAAACCAAAGAATTGATTGAAAAAGTAACGCAATTGGGCTTAATTTATCGGTTAATGACCCAATGGACGAGTTTTGTTGCTGTCGAAGAAAAGGTTGTCAATGTTAATGGGAAACCTCAGACGGTCGTTCAGCCGGTTGAAATGCCTGAAGGCGTTTCTTATGATGGCGTATTTGGTGAGCAATCAGCTGCAATGCCTATGGATGCTATGAAATCGCGTAGATTTGTAACGAAAGGTTTATCTTTATCAGGACGTTCATCTCATCAACGTTCTATAAATAGGGGTTCGTTACAACAACCCTCGTCAATAGTACCGTCGTTTAAGTTGATGCCATCCGCGCCCCCCAGGGTATCATCTACGCAGCAATCTCATCAAATCGAAAGTATCGAAAGTGATGAGTCGGGGCTTAAAGAAGAGGTATCGGAGGCTAGAGATGATAAAGTCTCGAAAAAGGTTAAAGCTAAAAAAGCAGAACCTCCCCAAATTACTTTTGAGCCTGGTCAAGCCAAGCTGACTGATCAAGCTAAGCGTTTGTTGAATAAATTCGCCAGGCAAATTTGTCCGGATGTTATCCACATTAATTATATCGTGATTACCGGTCACACGGATAATAGCCAAGTTGATGATTTGAAGGAGACATTATCACGAGCGCGTGCAACGACTGTGGCTGATTATTTGGTTAAACACTGTGTTATCCTGAGTTATGCGAAATTGGTGATAAAAAGTAGAGCTGATCGCAAACCGATTGCGAGTAATGATAGTGAGGTAGGACGTGCTAAGAATCGGCGAGTGGAAATATTGGTTTATAGGTAGGAAATAGCTTATAGTATTAGGCTGGGTTCCTTTTCTTGTCCACTTTAAAAATGGTGGGCAAGAAAAAAGACTTTGCCCACCCTACAAAAAAACTTAATTTTCGGCTTTCCAGGTACCATCAGGCTGCTGGCAAGCACTCCCTTCTAATGTTTCCCGATTTCCATCAATGACAGCAACGGTTGTATAGTTACGGCAATTTTGCCCTTTACTATTCGTGAAGTTACCAACGGGAGTCACCGTGTACTGGTCTTTACTGTTGGGGTTAGTCCAAGCGACTGGTTCGCCCGTATTCAGAGCCTGTTGTGTCTTGACAGTATCACTCTGATCCATAGAAGCACCAATTGCTGAACCCGCAACGGCTCCTAGCAAGGTACCGACAGCAACTGCTGCGACTCGACCTTCGCCTTTACCAAAACGAGAACCGATGATAGCACCCATGCCGGCACCCCCTACCGTACCCATAGCTTGTTTAGATGGCATAGTGGCTTGACAACCGCCGAAACTGGCTAAAGATAGACTGGCAATAGCAAAAAAACCAACGATTTTAATTTTCATCATAATTTTCCTAAAAAGGGATAAATATTATTCAATATTTTTGCCATTGACGATTTGCCAATAGCAAAGGGTTTTATTATTATGACAGATTTTCAATTTAGTACAACTGATTGCGGAAATATTTCCGAACTAATAATAAGGATACCATAGTATCCATAGTCCACCTAATAAGATGGGTTGATGTAGCATATAAATCAATAAGCTATGTTGTCCCATCCAAATTAATTGCCGTCCCCAACGAATTTTTTTTGCATAAAGGTATCCGCCTAAGTGCAGATATTTACCTAAAGCCATTCCTAATAATAGCACACCAAACCAAGGTAAAAATGGGACATAATCTTCTGTAGCCGGTTTGTGAGTCATTAAACCAATCCATTGTAAAATCTTTTGATCAAAGAATGAATGTTGTATAGTTAGCCCAATGACTATTAAACTTATGCCACAGATAAAATTGAACCAGAGCCAACGCAAAAAAAACATTCCGAGTACACTTGCTAACGCAATAAAGTGTAAAATACCAAAAAAAATAAAGCGTTCTTGGAAAAGTATAAAACTGACGATGCTAATCAATACGGCGCATAAAATCAAAATGCTTAATCGTTTGATTATAGCGGGTATGTGTCGTCCAGAAATGCTGGCTAATTGTAGGCTAATACCCACAATACCGACAAATAAAGCCACAATGAGGGTACGCAAATTTAACCAAAATGGATGATGGTAAAAATCAAAGCTGACTATTTGTAAATAGTTGAGATCATAACAAAGATGATAAAAAATCATCAAAACACAAGCAATGCCACGCCAAGCATCAACGTATAAGGAACGTTTGGGTAATTGATAATTTGAAATTGGGAATTGGGAATTTAACATTTTCAATTGTCAATGACTTCAAAAAAATTAAAAGGCTCTTAATTGCCTTAAAATTTATTTTAAGGCAATAGGATTAATAATAATGAGTATTTTTAAAAATATTTTTTTAGTTGGCCCAATGGGCGTGGGTAAAACCACAATCGGTCATCATCTTGCTAATGAATTGCGTAAAACCTTTGTAGATAGCGATCATGAAATTGAAAAACAAGCGGGTGTCAAAATTCCTGTTATTTTTGAATGTGAAGGTGAATTGAGTTTTCGTAGGCGTGAGCGAACGATTATTGCAAAATTGACTCGGCGAAATAATCTTATTTTATCCACTGGTGGTGGGGTTGTTTTAAATGCTGATAATCGTAAGTATTTACAAAGTCGTGGATATGTTATTTATTTGCAAGCGCCTGTTGATGATTTATTAGAACGCACTATTCATAATCATAATCGTCCATTGTTGAAAACGGCAAATCCCCGTGAAAAATTAGAAACCCTTCTTTTAGAACGGCATCCGCTGTATCAAAAAGTAGCGGATGTGACAATCAAAACGAGCAGGTGTAGTATACGTAAGGTTGTCACGATCATTCTTAAACATTTGCAAGCATTATAATATTAATAAAAGAAGAATCATAGCTCATAACGAATGATTGATAGCAAATATGAAGACATTACAAGTTGATTTAGGTACGCGTAGTTATCCTATTTATATAGGTCAATCATTATTGGGACAAGCGGCGTTAGTTAAGACGCATATTAAGGGGCGGCAAGTATTGGTGGTCAGTAATGAAACCGTTGCTCCTTTATATTTGGACAAAGCCCTAGCTGCTTTGACCGATTTTCAAACCACTTCAGTGATTTTACCGGATGGGGAAGCGTATAAAAATTTAGAGGTGTTAAATCAGATTTTTGATACTTTACTCCGTGAGCGTTTTGATCGTCAAACAACATTAGTTGCACTAGGTGGAGGTGTGGTGGGCGATATGGCCGGTTTTGCCGCTGCTTGTTATCAACGTGGGGTGCCATTTATTCAGATACCGACGACTTTGCTGGCTCAAGTTGATTCCTCTGTTGGTGGTAAAACTGGGGTTAATCATCCTTATGGTAAGAATATGATAGGGGCGTTTTATCAACCCCAATGTGTGGTTATAGATACTGATACTTTGGAAACGTTAGACGATAGACAATTGTGTGCAGGATTGGCTGAGGTGATTAAATATGGATTAATCAATGATTTAGCCTTTTTTGATTGGTTAGAAATTCATACGAAGGATTTGTTGAATCGCGATTCGCAGGCACTTAGTTTTGCTATTGCCCATTGTTGTCAAAACAAAGCTCGGATTGTGGCAGAAGATGAACGTGAAAGTGGACGAAGGGTTTTGCTCAATTTGGGTCACACCTTTGGACATGCGATTGAAACAGGGCTAGGCTATGGACAGATTTTGCATGGCGAGGCGATTGCTATTGGTTTGTGTTTAGCAGCACAAATGTCGGCACGGTTGGGTTGGATAAGTGATGCTGATGTTATGCGGATTATTGCACTGATAGAAAATATGGCTTTGCCCACTCAGATTCCAAAAGGTTTGACAGCTGAACAAATGTTAGCATTGATGCGGGTTGATAAGAAAGTCTGTGAAGGAAAAATTCGTTTAGTATTATTAAAAGGTTTAGGGATGGCACAAATTGTTGATGAGTATGATCATCAGTTGTTAGAACAGACGCTGAAATCTACAATTGAAGTTTAGTATAGTAACTAAATATATTAAATAATATTAAAATATATATTTTAATAATTATAAAATATGTTATATTGGTATTTGTGAAAGTACAAAAAGTATTAAAGCTATCACAAATAACCAACTTTAAGCGAATATGTTAGGGTAGAAATTTGAGGTAATAGTCGTTATAATCACGCAGATAGATCGGTCTATAAATTTATCAATCAAGATATTTCAAGGAAAACTGTTATCCAATGCAAGTTACCAGAGTTGAACGACATATTGTCAATATGAATCAACGATTAATTGATTTATCTTATTCCTCAAAAAATTTATATAATTGCGCCACATTTATTATGAGGCAAAATTTTATAAAAAACCATAAGATTATCAATTATAACACGATGGATAAGATAATCAAACGTGATTATCCAGTGGTTTATAAAGGTCTACCAGCCCAATCTTCACAACAAGTTTTAAGATTAGTTGAAAATTCCTTCCAATCATTTTTTAAATCAAATCAGGAATACAAGAAGAATCCTGATAAATTCAAGGGTAGACCTAAATTACCCAAATATAAGGACAAAGAAAAGGGTTTGAATATCGTTATCTTTACTAATCAACAATGTAAATTAACCAACAATCAAATCCGTTTTCCCAAAAAGGCTGAATTGCCTGTATTAAATACAACTGTTAACAACCTGCAACAAGTACGTCTCATTCCAAAATACAGGCATTTTGTGATTGAAGTTGTTTATAAAAAAGAGGTGCCAAATGAGAAATTAACTCATGATAATGTTTTAGGTATTGACCTTGGGTTAAATAATTTAGCTACATTAGTCTCAAATCAACCAGATGTACATCCAATGTTGATAAATGGCAAACCCTTAAAATCCATAAATCAATACTTTAATAAGAAAAAAGCTAAACTGATGTCGTTTATTGGTGAATCAGTGCCAAGTCATTCAATTGGCCGTCTGTCAAAAAAACGAGAGCAAAAAATAGATGATTACCTTCATAAAGCGAGTAGAAATATTATTGATTATGCAGTAGAAACTAATAGTGGTTTAATTATTATCGGTGAAAACAAGCACTGGAAACAGGAAATCAATATTGGCAAAAAGAACAATCAAAATTTTGTTTCGATCCCTTATGATAAGTTCAAAGCAATGATTGCATATAAGGCCTTCGATATGGGTATTGATGTTGTTTTTACCGAAGAATCTTATACCTCCAAATCAAGTCACTTAGACAATGATCCATTGCCTATTTATAAAAAGGGTGAATCACATAGCTTTACGGGTAAACGTATTGGTAGAGGTTTGTATCAATGGTCTAAAGGTATAATTAATGCAGATTTGAATGGTGCGATAGGTATCATTAAAAAAGTAGTTCCAGAAGCTCTTGATTCACTTATAGAGATACGGAATAGAGGTGCCGGGTTCGCACCATTTAAGGTTATGAATACATTTTAATAAAATGTTTTAATATATTTTAATAAAGATTAATATTAATCGAACCTAGTTGTTTAGATAAATCATTTTAGTATCCTATTTTCAACGGAACGGTGGGTTGTAATGAAATTCCTACCCACCCTACATTTCTACATTTATGTTTGCAAACCCCGCATCAAAAATAAAATTCTTATTCCATTTGTGAAATAACAACTAACAACTAACAACTAATAACTAATATGCATGATTTTAAAATATCTCCATCACGCACTGATGATCCATTTGGTTCAACTATTAGTCGGTATTATCTCACACCTGAATTGAGCCAACGAGTTAATCTGATTTGCCATTTAATACAAAATAGTGAACAACTATTATTAGTGTTGGCGGAAACAGGGTGTGGTAAAACCTCTCTATTAAATCAACTTAAAAGGGTTGCGGAAAAAAAGAATGAGCATTGGTGGATTTACCCCCTTGCTAGTACGCCGGCTTTGTCTCCTGAAGCGTTAATAGCTGCCATCTTAGCTGCGTTTAATGTTCGTCAAGATGGTAAACCGATTCAAGTGTTGCAAGAAAGTTTACTTAGCCATATTGCGGCTACCCGTTATAACGGTCAATTGCCAGTGTTATTTGTCGATGATGCTCATAAGTTGCCCTTAGCCAGTTTAAAATTTATTATAGAGTTAGCTATGCAGGGCAAACCACTCACTCGTATGCGCGTGGTGCTATTTTGTGAACCTCAAATTACGAGCATTTTAGCAACACCTGAATTTGAGATTGTACAAAAAAATATGACTCATACACTTGATATTCCCGCATTTTCTGCAACAGGTGTGCGTGACTATCTCCAATTTCGCTTACATGGTAGCCAATATAGCAATTTTCATCCATTTACCAGTGATGTCATCAAAAAAATTCATACTGAATCTGAAGGTATTCCAGGAGAAATTAATCTCTATGCAGGGCAAATTTTGCAACAATTTGCTGAACAACGACAGGAGCCGATTCATCTCCAGTCTTTATCCTATTTAAAATTACTCTGGGGGATACCTATTTTGTTAATATTAATTGGTATTGCCTGGTTTTTTTATTTCCAAACACCCCAATCCCATTTACCACAAACGATTGAAACATCTGAAATACCGGTTGCATTACCCACACCCGCATTATATGACCATGCCTCTATTCCACAGCCTATTCTTGAAACGGGAGCCACAGATTTGTCAAATCATGATAGCGCGACTGTTTCAACGAATTCCAGTTTATCAGAGCTAATAAGTCACTCTGATAAACCAGTACCCCACAGCGATTTTACCCTACCAAATCAAATCGGTCAAACGGAAATCAATGGTAAAGACTGGTTACGCCGTCAAAATCCTAATGCTTATACTTTGCAAGTGTTGGGGGTTTATGATCGTTTGACGTTAAAAAAATTCATAGCCCAAAATAACCTCAATGAGGTTGCCATGTTTAAGACAATTTATCATGATAAGGATTGGTACGTATTGGTCTATGGTATTTATCAGACACGCGCTCAAGCGGAGGCTGCCCTTACACAACTTCCTGCTTCGTTACGGAATAATACTCAACCTTGGGCACGTTCTTTAAAAAGCATACAGAAACTTATTAAAGAATGAATGTTAAATTTAGCCTGGTTTTGCTGATTATTTTTCATACTCTTTTTCTGTCTGAATCAGAATTGATAGAATTTTAGAATTAACAGAATAAAACCTATACTCATTGAAGTGTTTTTTTGCCCACCCTACATAAAAAATGATTACCCAATTTTAATCTGTCAGGTCTCAAATCTGAAATGGGTTAAAATTGGTTAGTGAAATTTTTACTTTTTACTTTCCCCTTCAAAAATATCACAATCGCTTTGGCATCATTCGTATGCCAGATCATATTCGTACCGGATAATGAGCCAATACCAAATATTGCGCCAATGTCAGTTTCAATGCTACTGCTTGTGACTTTTGTTGGTTCACCTAAGATATTAATCACTTCTTCTTCTGTCATGCCTTTCTTAATTTGAGTAAATTGACTATAAGTCAAGCGCTGCGTCGCACAACTCAGTAGAAATGCAAGTATCATAAATATACTGATGGATTTGTAGAAATAAGCTAACATAAATTCCCCTTTTTCATTATGTTTAAAAAACGTCAATTGTTAAAATCTTCCCGCGCTATACTTATCACCGGTTGCTCAAGTGGTATAGGATATTGTGTCGCACACGGTTTGAAAAATCAAGGTTATTCTGTTTTTGCAACTGTTCGTCAGCCTAAAGATGTTGCTCGTTTACAAGAAGAGGGTTTGGAAAGCTTTGTATTGGATTTGAACGATTCTTTATCCATTCATGAAGCTGTACAAACCGTGTTAGAACGAACTCAAGGGCGATTATATGGTTTATTTAATAATGGGGCTTATGGACAAGCTGGCGCAGTAGAAGATCTTAGCCGAGATGCTTTGCGTCAGCAATTTGAAACTAATTTATTGGGTACACATGAATTGACTTGTAAAGTGTTGCCTATCATGCGCCGACAAGGTGAAGGGCGAATTATCCAAAATAGTTCTGTGTTAGGCATCGTCACTTTAGCTTATCGGGGTGCTTATAATGCGAGTAAATTTGCTTTAGAGGGATTAACGGATACTTTGCGCTTAGAATTAGCTAATACGGGTATTTTTGTTTCTTTGATCGAACCAGGACCTATTGAAAGCAAGTTTCGTGCTAATTCTTATGTTTCGTTCAAACGATATATTGATGCTGAACATAGTATACACAGGAAAAAATATACCCAGATGGAACAACGATTATTAGCAAAAGAAGCTGTTGTTCCATTTACTTTGCCCCCGGAAGCGGTGCTAAAAAGAGTCATTCATGCCCTGGAGTCAAAACGCCCACAACCACGTTATTATGTTACTTTTCCCACTTATTTGTTGGCTAGTTTGAAGAGATTGCTACCTCATCGTACCCTGGATTGGGTATTACGACGTTTATAATAAAGGGGCAACCCTGAAGGGTTGCCTTCCTTAATTAACCTAAACCGCATGCCCCACCAGGACAGCAAGCACCGCTGGCACAACTCGGTTCAGGATTTCTCAAAGTTCCACTTTGAATAATCTGTCCTCCGGCAATTAAGCGTTCAACCGGGCTGTCTGCTGAGGTATCACCTAATTCGATACCTGTATAGTGACACACCTCACCCCAAGTATTCAATTTTTCCTTCATAGAATGTTTAACTTCTACAACTTGATTGTTTTCTTTACAACGATAATCATAACTTGGCATATTAATTTCCGATTTATTTATGTTAATAATAAAATTCATTGATAATGAAGCACTATTCACAATAGTGCTTTTAATAATCTAAATGTGGATATAATCAAAATATTTCAACTACAGTCTTTAATAAGCGGTTTATGAAAACTTATATCATTGGGCGCAGTCAAAATGCTGATATTGTTATAACGAATGCCGATCAGTCAGTCAGTGCTTTCCATTTAGAACTCACTGAAGATAGTAATGGCAAATACTTTGTGACGGATCGTAAAAGTGCTAATGGTACCTATCGCAAATATGGTGGACGTTGGATAGCCATTCAAGAAACTTATGTTAGCCTTAATGAGCAGCTATTGTTGGGTAAATATCAGGTGACTATACGCGAATTGTTAGCAATGCGTCTGAAACAAGTGCCACCTGTTAAAAATCTCTATAACAGGGGAAATTATTCCACGGAGATGTTATGAATAATTTTCACATCACAGTGGTGATTTATCATCACCTATTCCAAAATTAGGAGATCATTTTAATTGGCAAAACAACTTTTATATCGCTCCAAAAATTATGCTGGTAATTGTATTCAAGGTGAACGCAATTATCAGGAAGATGATTTTAGCTTTGATAATAGTCAGCAAAACGATTTTTTGATAGTTCTGGCAGATGGCATGGGAGGGCATCAAGGGGGGGCAGTTGCCAGCCGTTGTGCGGTTGATGCCTTTAAAAATCATTATCATACTGTCCGCGGAGAAGTCGCAAAGCGGCTATATAAAGCATTGCTACAAGCTAATCATCAATTACTTTTAAAGGCACAATCCCAACCTAAATTAAAAGGAATGGGCTGCACATTGGTTGGCGTTGCTATCCATGACAGCAAATTAGAATGGATTAGCGTAGGTGATTCTCCCCTATGGCTATATAGTGCTGGGCGATTGCGCCGCTTAAATGCTGATCATTCTATGAAGCCTTTTTTACAAGAACAAGTTAAACTCGGTGAACTCACTCCCCAAGAAGCGGCAATACATCCTGATCGTAATATGTTACTTTCTGCGCTTGTCGGAACTCAGATTGATCTGATTGATCAATCAGCTCAATCTATAGAATTATACCCAGGGGACCGTGTGCTGTTAGCCAGTGATGGCATATTAACACTTTCCAATGCAGAATTGAGCAAAATTTTAGCTAAACCTTTGTCGATCAAAAAATTAGTCAATAAATTATTAGAAGCTGTTAAAGATAAAGCTAAACCTGCTCAAGATAATACGACTGCTTTAGTTGTTGAGGTACCCAATGAATTCAATCCAGTGAAAAAACAAGCCAAATTTGGGCGTTGGCAAACGCGTTTATTCGTTTTATTGCTGATATTGAACCTAATATTCTGGGCGAGTCTTCATTTTTAAGTAGTTGATTTTGTTCAATTAATCACCCAAATGTTTGGCGTTTTTGTAGGGTGGGCAAGTGGTTTTTTGCCCACCATCATCGGTAAGGATTGCCCTATTCAATAAATTTTAGAACATTAACATTATGTTACCTTCAACTCTCCTACAATCCTTATTTGGTTCATTACTCGACAGCCCGGCTGTCGTAGAAATCGCTTCCCAGGCGGGAGCAAAAGCTTTATCCCTGGTTAGGGAACATTTTACCTACAGTGCTGTTCAAATTAGCAAAGCTTATCAAGATAGTTATGGCTATGCCCTAGGCTCTATTCGCGTAGGGCTTGCTGCACCTGATAAATTTT